>DDXO01000015.1 GCA_002347155.1 Caldifarciminota bacterium UBA2258 | reverse complement strand
CACTCTAAGTATCCCTATACCCTGTCACCCTGAGCCCTTCGCTTGTTGTCATGCTGAGCCCTTCGCTCCCCTCCGTCATTCTGAGGTCCTACCGAAGAATCTTCGGACGCTCAAGGGTGAACTCCGCGAAGCATCTTCTCTTCCTGCTCAGGGTAAACTGCGCGAGGGGTCTTTGCACTCGAAGGTTCTTCGGCGTCGAACGCCTCAGAATGACAGGCATTTCCTGCTCTCATTAGTATGTGCAATGTGAGACTTCCCTTAGCGACGGAGGAAAGGAGTCGGTACATGAAGACTGCTGTCATTGGTACGCTGGTCCTTCTGTCCGCTGTCACCTTCGCGAGCTGGACGAGTATCGGACCCGAGGGCGGGCCGATATACTGCGGCGCGGTCGTGCCAACCGACCCGCCAACCCTGTACGTCGCCGCAGCCAGCACCGGCCTGCCGGTATTCAAGTCCGCCGACGGCGGTGAAAGCTGGGAGCCGGCCGGCGCGGCGGTCAGCGGCTACCCTTATGTCCTGGTGGCGCACCCGACCGACACCAACACGCTCTTCGGCGTGTACAGCTCTCAGTTCTACCGGACGACCGACGCCGGGCTGACATGGAGCCAGCACTCGCTGGGCTCCAATACCAACGGCCGTGACATCGCGGTCAATCCGTTGAACCCGAATATCATCTACGTCGTCTGTTACAAGTACGACGCGGGGGTGTGGCGGCCGACCTCAGCCAAGAGCACCAACGGCGGGCAATCCTGGGTCGCGACCGTGCTCGACACGCTGACCAGCAGCTCGATGTACTCGTGCGCCATCGACCCTGTGGACACGAACGTCATCTACATGGGCGGCTACGTCAACGGCCAGTCCGCCGTTTACAAGTCCAGCGACTGCGGCGCGACCTGGACCGCGTACGGATTCCCCGCCAACTATTCCTACGTCTACTCGCTGCTAGTCAGCCCCGCAGACCACAACGTCGTCTTCGCCGGCACGCTCTACGGTGTCTGCCGGTCGACCGACGCCGGTGAAACGTGGACGAGACAGAGCACGAACAACTACAACTATCGGATCGTGACGTCGCCGGACGATCCGAATATCATGTACTCGGCGGCCTACTCCCGGGTCTATCGCTCGACCGATGCCGGCGTGAGCTGGACAGCCGCCGGTACCGGCACCCGTGGTACGACGATTCGCACGGTGCTTGCCGTGCCGGGCGAATCGAGCACGGTCTACTGCGGCTCGACCGCCGGCATGTTCAAGTCGACCGACTACGGTGCGACCTGGACCGAAGTCAACCGCGGCATCACCATAGGCAAGATACCCGTCGTCTCCGTGAACCCGCACCAGGCGTCTACCATCCACTGCGAGTTCATGGACAACGAGACGTTCAAGTCCACCGATGACGGGCTGACCTGGCTGCCGCAGGGCACCCCGCTCTCATGTGGCAACGTCTGCAACATCGCCTTTGACCTCCACGACCCGCAACGCATCTGGATGCTCGAAGGGTCCGGCTGAGGCAACGCCGAGCTCTTCAGGAGCACCAACGGCGGAGCCGTTTGGACAACAATCGAAAGCTGGATGACCGATGGCGGTTATGTAGCCGTCTCTCCGCATAGCTCGGACATCGTCTTCTGTGTCGGGTATGTTTCCGCCGCAACCTCAATCGGCGTGTCGCACACGTCGGACGGCACGTACTGGGAGCACGACACTCTCAGCCTCGGCTCGCACGGCTTGGCCATCGCCTTTGACCCAGTTGACTCCAACCGTGTCTACGTCGGCGGCGACTCGGCTAACAGCTATCCGGCCCTGCTCATCACCACCGACTGCGGCAGTACGTGGACGCAGAGCCGCACCGGGCTCAGCGGGAAGGTATACACGCTCGCGGTCAACCCCAACAACAACCAGATGGTCTACGCCGGCACCAACAGCGGTGTCTTCAAGTCCACCGATGCCGGCGCAACGTGGTCAGCGACATCCCTGACCCGGCAGACACGCAGCATCGTCATCGACCCGATTAGCCCGGAGAACGTCTACGCGGGTACCTACGGCTTCGGAGTCTACTCCTCCACCGATGGCGGGGAAAGCTGGACCGAAATGAACGATGGTCTGACCTGCAACAAGGTGCTGATGCTGGCTCTGCGGCAGGGAGCCGAGTGCACGATATTCGCCGGCACCGAGGGTGGCTCGGTCTTCAAGACGACCGTGGCAACCGGCGTCGCCGGGCCCTCGCCCCTCGCCCCTCGCCCCTCGCCCCTCGCCATTTCTCCCAATCCCTGCCGCAACCTCGCCATCCTCCGCATCAACTCCTCCTTCCTCTCTCCTCACTCCTCCCTCTCGCTCTACGACGCCTCGGGCCGCCTCGTTCGGACCATCCCGGTTGCCACTTCGTCAGTAGAACTCCGGACCTCGGACCTGCGACCTGGCGCCTACTTCGTCCGGCTGAAATCGGGAACAAAGACTCACACTTCTCGTATCCAAGTCCTGCATTAGCATCTGGACCGAACAGGAGCCGGCAGGCCAAACGCCTGCCGGCTCTTCTTGGTGGGTCGGTACCAGACCTACTCTGTCTTCACGACCTTACTGGTCAGAGTCACGTCATCGGCGACCAGCCGCACGAAGTAGGTTCCCTGAGCTACGGCTCTACCATGGTCGTCCGCGCACTTCCAGACCGCGGTGTGATACCCTGCCTCGCCGACTCCAGCGGCAAGCACCCGGACGAGTCTGCCGCAGGCGTCGTAGACCTCAAGCCGGATGACGGCGCTCTTCGGCAAACCGTACTGGATCGCCACGCGTCCCGCCACAGACCACTTGCTCTTCAGGGTCACGGTGCGCGGCAATCCGGCCGCCTCATTGGTGCTTATGCCGCCAGCCGTAACCTGAACCGAGTCGAAGGCCGCGTCGTTGGCGGGGTTCACGTCGCCTGCCATTGCCGTTGAGCACATCGTGCTGAATGTGCCGACTGTGCTCAGGGTGCATGGCTTGAAGGTGACCAGCGAGTCATTCGTCCGGACCGTGTCCTCGTAGAACGTGCCGACGCGGAAGATTACCGGGAAGCTGTCGGTTGTGTTGCCGAGATTCCGCAGCCTGGCGGACGGAACGACCACTGTATCCAGTGCGACTGCGCCTCTGGGTGCTGAGATGCTGACAGCCCGCACGTCCCTGACGCGCCGGAAGATGGTCTTCAGGGCGCGATTATTGGCGACGACCTGGTCGCCGGTCAGCAACGTGCTGCACCGGGCAGTGATGCTCCCGCGGAACGGCACGGTGTAGTCGGCAAACGTGACTTCGAGCGAGTCGCCGGCAGCTAGCGAGTCGACCTGCACCGTATCAGCGTAGAAGGTGGTGCCGATTCTCGCCATGACCGGGAATGACTGCATAACGAGCCCGAAATTACGGACCCAGGCCCTAACCGGGACGACCGCACCGGAATCGACCGTGTCGGGCGGCGCCGTGAAGCGCAGGGCGCCGACATCGGTCGTACGGATGATTACGTTCACCGAATCGGAACGCACATCGTTGGCAGCGTTCGAGTCATCGGCCAGTGCCGTCGAACACCGGGTCGTAAGCATGCCGACCGGCTCTGCCGTCCAGTCGGCGAAAGTCACGAGCATTGAGTCCAGCGACGCGAGGTCGGTGACTTGCTGGGTATCGGTATAGGTGCCGACCTTGAATATCGCCGGGAACGAGACCAGCTCAGTCCCAAAGTTGCGCACCATGGCCTGCGGCTGGAACACGGCACCCGAGTCCACGATGCCACGCGGAGCGACCACGCGCATCACGCCTGCGTCCTTCGCGAACGTGATAACGGTACATGAACACTGCGCCACGTCGTTGCCCGGAACCTGGTCGAGGTCCCGTGCCACCGTACACCTCACTGCGAAAGTGCCGAGCGAGTCCGGCGTCCACCTGGTGAAGTTGACCGTTCGCGATGCGCCTGCGGCGAGGTTCGTCACGAAGCTGCTCTCGCTGTAGAAATCACCGATGCGGAGCTTCGCCAGGAAGTTGGCGCTGCCGGTGCCACGGTTCGTCACCCTTGCCTGAGGCGTCAGCGCCAGTCCGAAAGTGACATTTCCCTTCGGGGCGATTACCGAGTCGACCGCCACGTCCCGGACGCGGACATTGAAGTTACGAGAGACCCGGTCGTTGGCAGTGCTCTCATCGGCCGCCAGCGCAGTAGAACACGCTGCTGTCGTCGTGCCGCGCTGGAGCGCGGTCCAGTCTTTGAAAGTGAGCGTTATCGAATCGCCGGAACTGAGGCTCTCGACCTGTACGGTGTCCAGGTAGTCCGGGGTGATCGAGAACAGCACGGGGAACGAGGCCGTGCTGTCGCCCAGGTTTATCGCGACGGCACTGGGCGTTATGGTCGTACCGGAATCGACGTTGTTCTGGGTTGGGGCCGCGATTCTCACCGAGGCCGCGTCCCATGTCCACGCCATCGCCGGCCCGACGATACAGACCACTGCGAACGCCGTGGCTACGAACTTGCCTAGCGCCGCTGGCCGTTGACCGCGGGCGCCGGGTTCATGATACTGATGGACCATCTGTCCTCCCTACCCTACTGCTGGTTTGCTACGTCGGAGCGGACCGACCGCCGCTGTCGCCAGCCCTGCGGCCGGATCATCCTGAACGAGGCCATCCGCAGCCCTGCTTCTGCGATGCGGTCTCGGTCAGTTCCGCTGCCCAAAACAGGCCAGATACCATACACATCACTCTGCCGCGTGCAAGCAATGCTCAGCTACGTCGCGCTCTCGCGGGCACTAACAGAATGGAGCACTTGGCACACACTCACAGGGACACGCAGCACCGCCGCGACACGGAGGCGGAGCGCTGTGACATGGCTGCCGTCCAAGCAAGTCCCGTGCCAGCGGTGCAGGGTGACACCGGCTCAGGACGACCACGACCCGGCCGCACTGTCGCGGCCGGACTGTGCAATAGCTGCACACCGCGCCAGCCCGAGACGCAACTGCGGACCTGCGGGGCGGGCTCGGATGCATAGCGTAGACCGGTGGAGAACGTCTATTGCGGCGTCCCGGACACCAGTCTTGCCGCCTTGAGAGCGCTCTTCTCCTTGTCCTTTATCTCAAGCATCACATCGCACTCGACATCTCGCGCCTGGGCAATGAACCGCTGGAAATCCCGAAGGTCGACTTGCTCCTTGTGTCTACCCCGGCGCTGGCCGGGCTCCTGCGACGAGTAGTCGACCATCGGCGGGCCGTCGGCTCTCTGCCAGGTGGCCGCGCACAGCCTGAGCGCGTCCCGAAGGCTCCCCCCCGAGCTGTTGACCTTATGATGAAACACGTCGAGCAGCACGGGCGCGCCGGTCAGCCGGCTCACCTCGAGGCAGTCGGCCACCGTGTAACACCGGTCGTCGTTCTCCACCACCAGCCTGCGCCTGACTGCTGCCTTCAGTCTCCGGTAGCGCTCTACGAACCGGCCGATGGCCGACGGCTTGTCGCCGTAGACGCCGCCGACGTGTATCTGGACCTTGGCGCTTGCCGGCAGACCCATCAGGTCAAGTACCCGCGCGTGATACTCAAGCTCTCGTACGCTGCCTGTGACAATGCGTTCGTCGAGCGCATTCAGCAGCACGAATTGGTCGGGGTGCATCGAAGTCCGCATCCGGTGCCGCCGGACAATGCGGCCAAGACTGCGAAATCGGTCGCGGAAGCGCCCGGCCCAGTCGTGTTTGCACACGGAATGCGATGCGAATGGCACCAGGTCCGACGTGATGCGGAAGAAGAGAATGCCGTGGGCCGCGTTCCAGCGGAGCACGGCTTCCAGGCAGTCGAGGTTCGACTCAACGGTCTCGACGAGTCGTCTGTCGGAGTAGGATGCCAGCCTGAATGTCCGGCTCGACGTGCAGCCTATGCTGCGGTTGATGCAGGGATAGCCGATTCTCATGAAACGAGGCCCAAGTCAGAATGCAGGAGGCAAGAGTCAAAACGCAAAGCGCCCGCTCACTGGTCCTTGACCTCGGAGACCAAGCTTAGTTACAGACCAAGCTCGAATTGGGAATATGTCCGCTTCGGGCTTCGGGCTTCATCACTCAATCGTCCTTCGTGCTTCGGGCTCGCCTCACCGGCCTTTGCCGGAATCGGAGATGTCCATCAGCGCTTCCGGGTAGGGTTGGAACAGCACCTGCTGTGCCAGGTAGGGCTCGTTGAACCGTACGACCCACGAACGGACTATGCCGACCGGCACCGAAAGCGGCACCTTGCCCGCACGGTAGCGCTGCAGCGCGTCAAGAAAGAATGCCTTCTCCTCTGCCGTCAGTCCCTCCTTGAAGTAACCCAGCACATGCATGAGGACATTGATTGCCGCTGTGTACTTGGGCGGCGCGGCAAAGGCCCGGCCCAACAGCGCGCCATAGTCGCGGAACAGCTCTCCCACCGGCCTATGCTCCGGGTTCGCGCCTATCCGGCCCAGTTGCCGCATGACGGTCTCGCTATAGGCCATCAGCAGCAGCTTGTGACGGGCATGGAACTGAGTGAGAGCGGCCATAGTAGGGTTCGCAGCCGTCGTTCGAAACCGGGCAAGCGTGAGGAGCATCGTCAGGAACCGCTCACGGATAAGGAAGTTGCGAAGCCTGCCTTCGTCCTCGACCGCAGTGTCGCCGAACCGGGCCATCGCGGCGCGGCCGAAGAACCCCTGCCGCTGTGCGGCCGAGAGCAGGTTGCCGGTTTCATTGTATACCTTCACGTCGCGGGTCCCGCACGACGGTGAGCGGGACTTGAGCAGGAACCCGTCGACCGGGCCGATGCCATCGAGGAAGCGACCGCAGAAGTCATTCATCGGCGCGGAGAAATCCTTGCCGGTCGAAGGCTGGGCCAGCCGCATCTCCCCCTTCGCCACTACGACGCGTATCGGGTCGCGCGGCACGCCGAGGCCGATTTCCATCTCCGCGCAGACCGGCTTGAACTCGACGAACTCCCGCAACCGGCGCACGAGCGGGTCGTCAATCATATCGCCATTGTACCGGCAATGGTCGAACCCGAGGCACTTGCTGACCACGACGAGCGGACGAGGAAAGTTGTTCATCTTGAAGGTGCTCCAATCTCGGCTACGACGTTCAGTCCGAGCGGCAGACCGGTCGTATCCAGTTCTAGAACGGCTATCTGGTACTCGGCGTCGAACCGCTCCTTGACGTCGTCGGTACGCACGGTCCGGCCACCCACGTAGGGCGACATCGAGGCGACTCTGCCGGTGCCCAGTTCGCGGCCGGTCTCCGAGTCGATGACCTTGTAGCTGTCACCGACCTTGAGCCGGCCCAGCCAGAACGATTCGACGAACATCCGCGCCTGCTGCCGGGTCGGCCCTACGGTTATCTTCGAGTCGTCGCCCGCCGCGAGAGTCTGACCCAGGCGCAGGTCGAGCTTGTACAAGATACCGTCGACCGGCGCCTTGAGCGTCAACTGACCGAGTCGGGCACGGGCCAGTTCGGCGTCGGCCTGCGCCGCCCCGGAGTTAGCCGAGTCGAGACCGGCCTTGAGCAAGGCCTGCCGGAATTCCTGCTCGGAAATCCCCTTGGTCGCATAGAGCCCTGCCGCGCGGTCATGGGCTTCGCGGCTGATCGCATACGTCTTCTCGGCCGATGTCGCGCGGTCGAACGCGGCACGGACCTGGGCCTCCTCGACCGAACTCTCGAGCACGACCAGCGGCTGGCCGGCTCGAACCGTATCGCCTTCGCGCGCGACAATCCGGGCCACGCTGCGCGGCACCTGGGCACTGACATACACCGCCCCGCCCAGCGGCTCGACCGTGCCGTACACTCGCGCCGGCGCGTCGGCCAGCTTCGGCGGCACCGGCACCGACTTGACCGGCGCCGATCGCTTGACCGCGAACCCGACAAAGAACACGACCACGATGACAACAACCCAGATCAGAACACTGCGCATTCTCTTCGCCATGTCAATTGCCTCCATGTAGAAAAGTACGAAGTATAAAGCATGAATGACAAAGTGCGGTCCCGGTCGGATAGCGCGGCATCCGGAGTCTAGCCGGCAACCTGCCTCGTGTCATAGACAATTGCGCCGTCTTCCATCTTCAGCAGCCGGTCCGCGTACGGGAACACCCGCGGGTCGTGGGTTACCAGCACGACGCCGCGCCGCGGGTCACGCGACAGCTTCTTCAAGGTATCGAGCACGATGTGGCTGCTCTCGACGTCGAGCGCCGACGTCGGCTCGTCGCAGAGCAGGAGAATCGGGTCGCTGACCAGGGCGCGGGCGATGCCCGCCCGCTGCTGCTGGCCGGTGGAAAGCTGCTGTGGCCGCGACAAAAGATAATCCTTCATCCCGAGTCCGGACAACAGGCTGATCGCCTTCTCGCGGGTTTGGGCCGAGACCCGGCCGCCCTGTATCGCCGTGCCGACCAGCACGTTGTCAAGCACGTCGAGCGCGGGCACCAGTGCCGCCTGCTGGAACACGTACCCGTAGCGCTGCTGGCGTATGCTCGCCAGGCTGTCCTCGGAAAAACCCGTCACGTCCTCACCGCCCACGACTACCCGGCCGGTCGACGGCTTCAGAACCAATCCCATTATCGTCAGCAAAGTGGTCTTGCCGCTGCCCGACGGCCCGGCCAGCACGGTCATCTCGCCCGACAGGATGTCGAGCGTCGTCTCCTTGAGCACCCGCCGCACCACGCGGCCGTCCGAGAAGTCGCGCGCGACTCCTTCGAGACTCAGGACCGGCGTTCCGGAAACGCCTTGACTCTGGACTCTGGACCTTGGACCATCGACTTCGGACTCCGGACTCTGCGAAATGGTGTTCATTCCTACCTGAACGCGGACGCGGGTTCGATCTTCAGCGCGCGACGCATGGCCAGCGCCGAACCGAGGAAGCACATGAGGAAGGTGAACAACACGTGGGCCGGCGGCAGCCACAAAGGCAGGTTGGCCGGCAGCCGCGAACCCTTGACACCGAACAGGAACCCGCCGAGGAGAAAGAACCCGATGAGCAGGCCGATGCAGCCGATGGTCAACGCCTGAAAGAGGATGATTGCGAACACGTCTTGCTGGCGCGCACCCAAAGCGCGCAGAACCGCGAAGTCGCGCTGGCGGTTAAGCACGTTGGTGTACATCGTCAGGGTGATGATGACGACGCCCACGATGATACCGATGAGGGCCGAGAACCCAAAGCTCGAACCGATGCCGGTACTGGTGAGATTGTACACGCGGATGCTGCTGGCAAGTTCGGCGACGGTCAGCACGGTGGTTTTGGGCAGCAGTGTGCTGATTTCGGCCCGCGCCCGCCGGATGTCGACTCCCGGCTTGAGCTTGATGAGGATGTTGGTGCAGCGGTCCGCCGGTATCCCGGTTATCTCACGCGCCTTGGTCGAGTTGACGAACATCACTGACGGCCCGAACGCCCGCGACCCTTCAGTGTACCCCGCAATCCTGACTCGCCGGCCATTTACCTCGACCACTTGACCGACCTTGGGATTGCCGAGGTCAGCCAGGTCCAGCTTGTCCACGGTCACGCCATCATACTCGAGCAGCACGTCGCTGCCGCCCTCGGCCATCCGCCACGGCCCGACCACCAGCCCGGGCCTCGTGACTCCTACGATTCCCACCGACTGTGACGTCCCATCGGGTAGTTTGAACTGGGCCGCGCTGTAGATTACCGGCTGGGCCCACTCGATGTCTTTGAGCCCGGCCAGCCGGTCAACGTAGCGTATCGGCAAATCGCCGGCCGTACTGGTGCTCTTGCTGTTCTGGGAAAGAACCCAGATGTCGGCCCCGCTGTTGTCGACCAGCGCCGACATGAGCGTGAGCAGGCCGAACAATACCGCGAGTTGCTGGCCGACCAGGAACACGATGGCCACGACGCCGAGCACCGCGCCGGCCGTGGTCGACCGGTCGTGCAGGAGCATCCGGACCGCCGCGTGCCTACGCATTCCGGTTCGCCAGCTTCGAACCCAGGGACGCCGCCTCGGCAAGGTGGACTGCCACTGCGACCCCGGGCCCGGTTAGGACATCGGCCGCCGCGACCGCGGCCGCACCGCCCAGTACGACCCCGAGCCCGGGCAGTCTCTTCTGCGCCGCCACCACCAGAGCCCGCGCCGCCGGCAGGTTGGCAACCAGTGTCGCCGAGAAGAACGCGACGTGCGGACGGAACTCGGCCAGCGCCTTCAGGATATCCTCCTCCGGCGTTGACCTGCCGACAGTGAAGACCTCCCAGCCACTGAGCCGCAGGCATTCGCCGACAATCTCGACGCCGAGTTCGTGCTCGTCGCCGGGCACACACGAGGCCAGCGCCTTCAAGCCAACCGTCTTGCCGGACTCGACACTGTCAAACAAGCGGTACAGCACGTAGCGACATATCTCGGTCGCCGCGTGTTCGTCGGCCACGGTGATACGACCGGTCTCCCACAGGAAACCGAGATACTTCATCGCCAAGAGCACGACTTCCTCCACGACCCGTTCCAACGGCAGTCCGGACTCGGCCAGCGCGAGCACGCTTTCGGCCGCCTCTCGGCGCTTGCGCGCCCGCAACAGGTCGAGCAACTCCCTGGCTTCGGCCGACAACTCAGGCTCGGACCGGCGGCTCTCGATCAGCAGGCCGAGGTTGCCGCGCAGACTGTCCAGCGGCGCAACCAACTCGCGCGCGCAGGCCAACCTGATGCTGCTCACGATGGCGACGCTCCACGCTTCCAGCATCCGGCCGAAATAGCCCGGTCCGAACCCGTGCCGGCTCAGCATCGACACGAACCAGCGGGCCTCGTCGGTCAGCCGGTCAAACAGCCCGAACTCGTAGACCGCGGCCAGCAGCCGGCCGAACTCGCGGTTGACGTGGCGGGATAACCCGAGTTGGTCGCAGTCGATGCCCGCGCAGTGAAACTCCGCATCGAGTGCCAGCCGCTCGTCCACGGCCACGAGCAATTCATCCATCTTCGCTCGAAACTCGGTTGTAGCTTCAGCGGAGATCCGATTTGGCATTGGCAGCCGTATTCTACCAGATGACCCGGCAGGTTCAAATGAGGGACGGGCGACCCTTCGGTCAGCGGACCAGCACGGCCAGGGCTTCGGGCCGGTAAGGGCCGCCGTGGGAGGTCAGGATGATTGAAGGCTTGAGGTCGAGGACTCTCCTGATGCTGGCGATCGAATCCTCGCGGCTCGCGGCCCAGAAGGCGATTGCCGGCGGGCCGAAGGCCATGAACCGCGGCAGGACAAGGTCACCGACAACTGCCTCACCCGATTCCATGATGACTGACAGAGAGCCGCGGCTGTGCCCTGGAGTCCAGATGGCCGTTCCCGCAACTCCGTACTGCCGCAACTCCAGTTCATCGTCGACCAGCACGTCAGGTTCAATTCGCGCGCCTGCGCGCAGCGAACCGGCATCGAGCCGATGTACCGCGACCGGCGCAGGTATTACCTTCCTCAACTCGGTAAGACCGCCGTAATGGTCCGCGTGTGCGTGAGTGATGAGAATCAGGCTCACCGCCTCGGGCTTCACGCCATGACGTTCAAGCCCGGCCAGCATCTGCGCTGCCTTGCCGGTCGTGCCCGCATCGACCAGCACCGGCCGGTTCCCGGTCAGGATGAACACCTTCACCATGCCGAGAGAAACAGGTATCACGCCATTCATGCCCACAATCCTACCGCCTCCCGGCCGCCATGGTCAAGGTTCACAGCTTGACTAGCCCGTACCTGTCGGCTAGAGTTTCGGCACGCGCCCGTAGCTCAGATGGATAGAGCGGCAGACTCCGGATCTGCAGGCCACGCGTTCAATTCGCGTCGGGCGCTTTCCCCAGTGACGATTGGCGAGTGTCGATTGCCGAATGTCCGACCATTCGTCATTCGGACTTCGGCATTCGTCATTCTCCCGAAGGGAGCACATGGATTTCTATGATGTTGTCCGGAAACGCCTGAGTGTTCGTTCCTACAAACCCGACCCGGTTCCCGAAGACGTGCTCAACCGGATTCTCGAAGCCGGTCGCCTCGCGCCGTCTGCCAAGAACTTTCAGCCGTGGAAGTTCATCGTTGTCAAAGACCCGGCTGTCCGCCAGGCGCTGGTTCCGGCCTGCAAAGGCCAGGGCTCGGTAGGTCAGGCGCCGGTTGTCATCTGCGGCTGCGCGATTGAAGAGCAGGTCTGGAAGGGAATGGGCGGCTACTGGTCGGCCGAAGCAGTGGACATCACCATCGCCCTGGAGCACATGATTCTCGCAGCAGCGGCGGAAGGACTGGGCACGTGCTGGATTGGCGCTTTCTTGGAAGCCGAGGTCAAAAAGGTCCTGGCCATCCCCGAAGGGGTCAAGCCAATAGCGCTTACCCCGCTCGGCTGTCCTGCGGTCGAGGCGAAACCTCGCCCGCGCAAACCGCTATCCGAGATTGTCTGCCACGAGAGATACGCTTGACGCGTTACGCCTGACGCAACATGCCGGACTCCGGCGTGATGCGTGAAGCGTAGAGCGTCGTGCCTCGGAGTCACTTCCGCCTTCGTCCGGTCCGCAGTTTTGACTTTTAGCTTTTGCCTTTTGGCTCTGACTTCCCCCTTCACCTCTAGCTTCTAGATTCTAGCCTCTAGCTTCTGCCTTCGTCCGGTTGTCCGCCACTCTATCCCTCGATCCCTCTATCCCTTGTCCTCCTCCTGTATCTCTTTCTCCATTATCACCGCGTCCTCGCCGCTCTCGTAATACCCCTTGCGCAGATAGGTCGGCACGAAACCGCGCTTGGCGTAGAACCTCCGGGCAATCGTGTTTGACACTCGCACTTCCAGATACATGGAATTGGCCTTGCTCCGTTGGGCAAAGGCCACAACCTCATCCAGCAACTTGGCACCGATGCCCTTGCCGCGCTCATGCTCGCTCACGGCCAGGTTGGCAAGATGGGTCTCCTCCGTACCCCAGGCCACTGCATAGCCGATGATGAATCCACCGTCGTCGGCGACTATCGAGAATCCCTTCGGGCGATTGAGGTCCGACAGAAAGAACGACCGTCGCCACGGATACGGGAAGATGGCTCTCTCCAAATCCATGACCTGGTCGAGGTCGGCTTCACTCATCGGCCGGATTATCACGCCGAAGATAATGCCGCCCGCGCCCGCGGTGTCAAACCCGCGCGGAGTGAGACCGCGAGACTCCGCCCGCGGTATGCTGGACAGGACTCCGGTCGTCCTGCGCTGGCTCTTCGCTTGCCCTGCGAGACCAACGCCCTCGCGCCGAACCGGGCGCGTCTACTCCGGCTGCCGTGTCGGACGGACCCGGCCGTTCGTTCCTACGGTGGCGCAGCCACACGGGTGCGGACCGAGGGTTGAGCGCAGCTCCTCCCAGAGTGGGATGACGACTTCCGCCAGCCTCCGCACCAGCACCGGGTCCCGGCCGCGGCTTGTGTAGTGCTCGTCAGTGGCCAGAGCCTCGACCTGCTTCCGGCACTCGTCTGACTCAGGCGCCTGGTGGTCCACGATGCTGCACAACTGACGCACTACGCTGCGCCAGAGCAGCAGCCGCCTGGGGTCGAGCCCGGCCAGCTCCGGCATCCGGCTGGTCTCCTGCCAGAGCTGCTCGACCAGGGCCTCACGCGCCTTGTCCCATGCATCCCGCTCCGGCCGCTTGTCCGGCTTCGGCTCAAACCCGTACCTGAGCTGGGTCTCACGCGGCTCAAGCTGCGGCGCCGCGTCAAGCTGACCCGCCATCTCTGCCTTCCTGAAGAACTCAATCAGCCCATCCCTGACCGCCTGCAAATGCTCAGGGTCTACCGCCTCTTCCCCGGCCCTAAGCGTGGTTACCTGCTCAAGCAGGGCCGGACGCCTGCCCACGCGCCTGCCCCGGGACCGGTTCAGCGCGCTCCACACCCTTGCCGCATAGTTCTGCAGATGCCGCTCGTTGTCCGGCCCGGGCCGCAAGTGCCTGGTCTCGATGATGCCCACCACCCGGCGCCGCACGCGCTTTGCCCAGACCTGGGATAGAGCAAAGCTCCGCGACCGCTTCACCCGCACCTCCGGCTCCGGCAAAGGCTCGTGCTTCTCCTCTGCCCTGCGCTTGATGCCACGGTCAAACCGCTCCACGGCCCGGTCTATCTTTGCCGGCAGGAACTCCCGCACCTTGGCCAGCGCCTTGCTCGCCTCGACTTCAACCACCGTCTGCCTCGCCGTGTAGCGGTCGAGCACACCAAGGATGTCGGCGAAACCGGCCCGACACGCCCGCAGATAGTCGGCAACGAGCCCGATGCCCGGGTTCGCCATCCTCCCGTTCTCCAGCCGCGACACCACCGTGTGATTGCCCTTGCGCTGGCTGCCCATGGCCACGGCCAGCATCTGCTGCGTAAGGCCGGCCTTGAACCGAAGCTCGCGCAGGCGCTTGCCCAGCTCGGGCTTGAACCAGAACCGGTCTCCGGCTCGCTTCTTCATAGCACTCCATTATACCATACCAGCGGTACAAAACAACAACAAGTGGATTCTGTCTCTCGCTCCCATAAGTCCTCGATCCTCATTCCTCTATCCTCAGTCCTTTGAAACGACCACCCCCACCGGGGGGATAGCCTGGCCCGTTGTTTCTCCCGCAGCTTGTCCCGCAGCCTCATCCGCAATTTGTCCCGCCGTTTCACCCATGGTTTCACCCGCAGTCTCTCCCGGAGTTTGACCCGCAGCAGCTCTCGCAGTTCCTCCTGCAGTCTGTCCCGCAGTCTCTCCGGCAGCCTGTGCTGTTGTTTCTCCCATTGCCTGTCCCGCAGTCTCTCCCGTAGCCGGTGCCGCAGTCTCTCCCGTTGTCTGACCAGCAGTCGCTCCCACAGTTCCTCCCGCTGTCTGTCCCGCAGTCTCTCCGGCGGTCTCATCGGCAATCTCATCCGTAGTAACACCGCCCCGTGAAGGCCCAGGGTGAGAAGTGCTTTCCGGAGCATCATCGCCCTCCGGCTTGACGCCGATGAGCACTGGGGCGGGCTTGCGCCCGCCCCGTATTCTGTATGCTGTCTTCTGCCTACTTCGCTCTCACCTCGCCACCACCGCCTTCTTCACCGACCGGAATCCCGGCGTGTCGAGACGGTAGAACCGGACCGAGATTCGCGTGCACCATCCTAAAGTGTCCCTGTTTATATTATTTTACAGGGAAGATAAGAAATTGGGAAATATGGGAAGTGTCCCCGTTTCCTCTTGGCCTTGCGACTCGTGGCTTGACACCGGCCGAAACCGTCGAGTCCTCGCTGCAAGTGCAGACTGAACTCCACTCGCTCTCTCCCCTCGTTCTTCCGTTTGTGCGCGACCGGGTCCGTGAACCGACGCGGTCGTGTTGACATTCATTCGACCAAAGGTATCCTATGGACGTGAAACACCGGCCGCTGCTCTACATCGAGACCTCGGTCTTCGGCTTCTACTTTGATACTGAGCCGCGGAACGCACTGCGGCGCGAGGCCGTGACGACAATGTTCGAGCAGGTCCGCCTCGAAATTCTGGACGCGGCGACGTCCCCGCTGACTTTCAAGGAGCTCGACCGGACTGCTGAACCGCGCCGGTCGGATCTTCTGAGCCTATTGGGCAACGTTCGGCGGGTGTCGGCTGATAGAGAAGAAGTCGGGCGTCTTGCCTCAGCCTACCTTCAGGAGCGCGTCATCCCGGAGCGGTTTGCCGAGGACGCCGAGCATGTCGCCTACGCGACCGTGTGCAAGGCCGACGTACTGGTATCGCTCAACCTGCGACACCTGGCCAACGAGTGGGCAGAGCGGCGAGTGTGCGCGGTGAATCTGCGCGAGGGATACCAGCAACTGAGTATCCGAACACCTGAGGAGGTGCTGGAGTATGAAGATTGATGAATCGGACTGGCTCGACTGGCTCCACCGAATCAGAGCCGAGTCGGAAGCTGAGCGCCGGCGTCAGGGCAAGACTATCGCCGAGTGGCTCGCGCGTGCGGAAGAAACCGCGGACCGAGTTGAACGGGAGATGGCGGACATGGCCGCGCCCGTCGCCCGCGACAAACCGCAGCCAAACGACTGAAGTGACCCGCTCGCCGATTTGACACCCATCCACGCAAGTCTATCATGTCCGCGATGAGGATTGGCGCTCTGCTCTGCCTGCTGCTGGCAGGGGCGGCGTTCTGTGCTCAACCGACCGTTCCGCCTGACTCCGGGCGACCCAGTCTGACGTCGGGATGCCCGACGAACTTCCACGAACTCGTCGTGAGTCTCAGCGGCCCGGCAGCCTACCCCCAGACACGGTTCAGTTCTATCTTCGACTCCTCTCGTATCCACGATACGATAGTCAAGTACTTGCAGAACCCACAGTGGAAAGCGAGCGAACCCCACCCGTTCCTCGCACGCATCTTGCCGCGAGTGAGCTTCGTAGCGGTTTCGTACGGCGCAGCGCTCGCCCCGAGCTACGCGCGGTGCGCGGTTACAGACGAGGGCCGCGTCTATCAAGTCCAGGACTTGGACTCCCTCCTGCTCGCCGAAGGGTTCACATTCGACGCTGCGCAGATGCAGACCATCGCCAAGGTTGCAGTGCTGGTGGCATGTTTCATGAGCCCTCCACCGCAGACTGAGACTGCCGTAGGAGCCGGTCGTGACGCGCGGCCGAGCGCCTGGTCGCTGAGTGACCAGGCTTTCCCCAGCGTGACCTTCAGGTCGTTCAGCCGCGAGGTAGGAAAGGCTCAACCCTACGGCATCCAGGACACAAGACTCACAGCAGAGTGCACCGTCAACGGGAAAGAAGAGACCGTCGTTTGTGTATTCCACAGAACGCCCGATGGACGGAACTGGCTCCGCCGGGTCAACTCCCCGGGCAAGCATCTAGCTTTCTAGTCGGAATAGAAAACGCAGCACAGGCACCCCGTCTCGGGAAGCTTCGGGACATCCAACGAGGCATTGCAGATTGCAGATTGTCGATTGCAGGGAATTCGGGGGGGATTCGGTGGGATTCGGGGGACATAGTAAATGATTATTGACACGGCGAGGGTCGTAACTCCGGCAGCCCCTGTCTGACAGCGCATCGTTCTTGGCCTCAGCGGCCCCCGTCGGACAGTGCGTCCATCGTTCATCGCTGGAATCGGAGCGGTAGGTCATGAGCCGCTAACCGTCGGCCGCAAGCTGTTGGCCGTTTCCGCCCGCCCGGCCTTGACGGGAATCGAGTTAAGTAAGATGTTCCCGAAACCCAGCACGGCCTCAGCGGATGAGGAAGGGAATCGAGGGGTTCGCGACGCGCGCGGTCACCGCGTCAAGCTCACGGCGCAGGCGTGCGGTGTCGGATGCGGCGATAGTCGAGTCTGAGCCGGCGGCGAAGCCCGCGAGCGCATCCTTGATGGGAACCACGCGGTAGCGGCCACGTAGGCGTGAACTCTCGTAGATGTAGGTCGGCGTGAAGCTCGCGTCGGCGACGCGGGCGCCGGCGGAATCCTTCAGCAGCCGGACTCGCACGATCAGCCCGGTGCGGGTGTTCGGATATTTCTGCCCGCAGTAGAAGTTGCCGAGGCTGTAGGTGAGAACCGGCATCCGGACAGGCGTGCTGTCCGAGCGCAGGCCCTCAATCAGCCCGGCCGGCTCCACAACGTGCGGGTGCGTGGAGACCACGAGATCCACACCCAGCCGGGCCAGGAACTCGGCGGTGCGGACCTGCTCGTCCGTCGGGGTGAGGCGGTACTCTTCGCCCTGGTGCAGCGCCACGATTGTGAAATCGACCTCGAGGCTCTCGGCGCGGCGGACATCCGCCGACATCACAGCCGTGTCGATAAGGCTCACCATCCAGGGTTCCGGCACCGGCAGGCCGTTCGTGCCGTAGGTGTAGGAGAGGAACGCGACCCGCACACCGTTCTTCGTAAGCACCAGCAACTGCCGGGCCGATTCCGGTGTGGAGAACTCGCCGGGGTGCAGGATTCCGAGGCTGTCGAGTAGGCGGATGCGCTCGACCAGCCCGGCCCTGCCTCCGTCCATGATATGGTTGGTGGCGAGGCAGATGTCGAACCCGGCGAGCTTGAGCGAATGGAGCAGGCGGGCCGGCGAGCGGAAAAGCGGGTATCCGCGATAAGGCGGCGTGTTCGAGAATTCCCCGCCGAGCCACGAGACCGCGAAGTCGGCGGAGTCAAGTAGGGGTCGCACCGTGGCGAAGACCGGGTCGAAGTCGTACGCCTGCGAGCTGTCGTCCCATGCCGCGGTGACGTTCTGGCTGTGCAGGAAGACGTCGCCGCAGAAGGCAAAAGTGACCGAGGACTCGGCCGGCGCAGCCGGTACGGCCGCGCGCTGCCCGCACCCGACGGCAGCGAGCAGCAAGACGAGCCGGAGTCCGATGGTGGATAGACGCGGCATGCGACCAGCTTTCAGGCGCGTCCGCCCGCTTCTAGACGGCGGAGGCACCAATTCGCAGCAGCCAAGAACTGCCAAGTCTTGACGTGAGACATCCCAGGCGCCCGTCATTCGTACTTCGGACATTCGGATTTGACTAGGAATGGGGACTTGGTGATTGGGGCTTCCTCTCCTTCACAAGGTAGATCCACGGCAGGCTGATGACTGTCGTAATTCCTTTGGCAATCATGTTGGCGGCGAAGATGGAGACGACGACAGCGAAGGGCATCCGACCGATGAACGCAAGACCGCAGAACAAAGCCGAATCGAGCGGAATCGAAACCGAGTTCGAGGTCAGCACCCGCATCCACTGCAGCCTCTGCCCGACCTTGTTGACCCAGAGCTGGTAGACTTCGCCGTCGACCAGTTCTGACGCGACTTCCGCGACTATCGAGGCGATGACGATGCGCCAGACCGGCGCGAGCACGCGGCCAAACTCGAGTTGCGGCCCGACATTCATGTCCGGCGGAATCCTCGCCACCAGCCAGAACAGCCCGGCCATGAGCAGATTGATGACCGCGGCGGCAACTATGAGCCAGCGCGCAGTCTTAATGCCCGCGGTCTTGTGCACGAGGTCGCGCAGGGTGAAGGTGAACGGGTAGATGAGCGTACCCGCGTCCACGCTGAAACCGGCAATCGTGACGATGCGCAGGCTGGCGATGTCGGACAGCATCTGGGCCGCTATGTAGGCGGCGCTGACAATGGCGACCGAGACGAGCCCTGATTGCCTCTCCGATTCGTTCATTTGGTCATTCGGGCTTCAATCGCCATTCGAGCTTCGAACTTCGTCACTTGCGTCCTACGGCTACCAGCCATCGCGCGTTATGGTCATACGGCTCTGCGTTGAGCCCGCCATAGACGTCCACCCTGGCGAAACCGGCGCGCAGCAGGAGGCCGCGCAGCTCCACCCCTGAGTAGACGCGCAGGAAGAACCGGAACTCACTGACCTTGCCATTCTGTATCAGCACCCAGCGGTTCTCAAGTCCGGTCCAGCCGGGCGCGACTTTGCGCTCCTCCAGAATGAAGTTGCCTGCTTCTTCACGCCAGTCGCTGGGCTGGAAGTTGCGAGCCAGCCACTCTTTGCCGGCCGCCTGAATCAGGAATCTGCCGCCGGGCCGGAGCGACCGCAGGACGTGCCGACAGACCTTGAGGTCGTCGGCCGGGTCGTCGAAGTACCCGAACGAGGTGAACATGTTGATGCAGGCGTCGAACGCGCGCGGCCGGCAGAACAGCCTCATGTCCTGACGCACGAACTCCACGTCGAGCTTCTCCTCCTTTGCCCGCCGGCGTGCCTCGGCCAGGTACAGAACGGTTCGGTCAACACCGGTGACCCTGAACCCGCGCCGCGCCAGCTCGATGCAGAAGCGCCCCGGCCCGCAGCACAGGTCGAGCACGCCTGCCTTCGGCTTCAGGCAGAGCAGCTTCACCAGGGGCTCGGCATCCCTTGCCGCCAGTTGCCATCGCTCTTCGCCGAACAGCGACGGCTTGAACATCGCCCAGAAGGCGTCATCATCGAACCACTGGGTCTTGCGCTTCATAGTGGCCTTACTCTAAGTAGCAGGGGCCAAGGAGTCAAGGATTCGAGTATGGCGCGAGTGACTCGACTCACCCTCACCCCTTCTCTCTCCCTCCGGGAGAGGGCGAGGGTGAAGGATTGCGACTTGGCAATTGGTCATTCATTTGACTGTATGCTCTCCTGGCCTATCCTATACGACCGATGCCCCAAAGGACGAAGTCGCCCGTATCAGCTATACCTGCAAAGCGGGCTGTAATGCCGACCGCGGCGCAAGCCACGTGCCGGGCAGGCTGGAGAATTACTGGAGAATGAACCCCTAGCCGGAACATACCATGAACAAAGACCTGACATCCATCAACGACCTCACCAAGGAAGAAATCCTCGGCCTGCTGAAGAAGTCGGTCGAACTCAAGCAGACAGTCAAGCAGCAGCGTCGCCTCGACCTCGCGCCCGGCACGATGGGGGCGCTGATATTCGAGAAACCCTCCCTCCGCACCCGCGTCACTTTCGAGCGGGCGATGCGCGACCTGGGTGGCTCCGCCATTTACCTCGGGCCGGCCGACGTCGGACTGGGCAAACGCGAGACTGTGCCGGATATTGCCCGCAACCTCTCGCGCTGGGTCGACTGCATCATCGCCCGCGTGTTCGAGCACTCGAAGATTACCGAGCTCGCTGAGAACGCCTCGGTACCGGTGGTCAACGCCCTGTGCAACAATGAACACCCCTGCCAGATTCTCGCCGACCTGCTGACGGTGCTCGAACACCGCGGCAGCCTCGAAGGCGCGACCATTTGCTGGACCGGCGACGGCAACAACGTCTGCAACTCGCTGATGCTCGCCTGCGGACTGGTCGGCATCAACCTCCGCGTCGCCACGCCCAAGGGATTCGAACCGCCACAGGCAGTCACCAACCGGGCCCTCGAATACGCCAGGAAGAGCGGAGCGAGCATCACGCTGACCAACGACGCCAGGGCGGCGGCGCGGGACGCGGACTTCATTTACACCGACGTCTGGGCGTCCATGGGCCAGGAAGACGAGGCAGAACACCGCCGGCAGATATTCCGGCCGTACCAGCTCAACCGCGAACTGATGGCTGTGGCCAGACCCGACGCCAGAGTTCTCCACTGCCTGCCCGCGCATCGTGGTGAGGAGATATCGGCCGAGGTGCTCGACGGCCCGCAGTCGGCAACCGTTCTCGACCAGGCCGAAAACCGTCTGCACGCCCAGCGCGCCCTGCTCGCGGTGCTGCTCACACGCAAGAAGTGACATACCAACCGGGAGGTTGAACTTGAGAAACCTGCTTGTCATCCTGCTCCCCTGCCTGCTCTATGCCGGCCAGAAGGGACTTGAACCCGTGACCGCTACCGGCAAAGACGGTAGCCGGCAAACCCGTTTCCGCATCAATACCGGCGACGGCTACATCGACCTGAAGCCGTCTGGCCGCAGTGTCCCACCCCGCGCACCGGCCGACACCGGCGTGCTCTGGGTAGACCGCAATCACCAATACGGAATCATCCAGGCAACCGAGGTCTCAGGAGACGGGATGCACGTACTGGCGAACTGGTACCTCAATAGCCCGCGCGCCAGCTACTACCGAACCCTGGGAAACGAAACCCCGTTGTGGGAGAGCCAGGGCAACTTCACCTACGGCAGCGACGGTCGCCAGATCGGCTCGTCCTATGACGCGCGGGTGCTCACGCTTTCGAAGGCTGACGCCGCGGTGAAGTGGTCGCGGAGCTCCGGCTACCCGGACTGGACCTTCGATTATCCCAGTCAGGCCACCGGCTTCTCCAAGGCGTCGCGCGACGGCTCCAAAGTAATCGCCGCCCAGAACGGCACGCTCTACGCTCTGGATGCGGAAACCGGCGACACGCTCTACACGGCGCCGTTCAACGAGCCGGGCCGCCTGCAGGGCATCGACGTTTCGGACGACGGGTCGATTGTAGCAGTCACGGTTTACGACTCCTGCTTTGTCTACGAGGACGGTGTACGCCGCGACGGCATACCGATCGGGACGTCAAGCTCTGGCACGCAGTACGCGGCCGCCCTTTCCGGCGACGGCCGGATGCTCGTGACCGGGGATTACTACGGCATGCTCAAGCTCTTCACCTGGAACGGCTCTGACTACGTCATGAAGTGGCAACGGTCGGTCGGCACGCCCTGGGTCGCGGGCGTGGACATTTCCCGGGACGGTTCGACCGTCGCCTGCGGCACCGGCTACAACAATGGCACGCTCTGCGTATTCGATTCCAGCTCGTCCACGCCGCTTTGGACTTACCAGGGGTATGGTACGACCGGCTCCTATGTACCCTCGGTCGCGCTCTCTGCCGACGGCGCGCACATCGCTGCAGCGTCGTGGGGCGACACTGCCTCGCGCGGGAGTTTCAACGTCTTCACAGTCCACAACCGGTCGGGTGCGACCCCGCTCTTCGGCATCACCCGCGACGAGGAACCAGGCTCGCTCTTCTCTTGCGATATCTCGGACGACGGCCAGTTCGCGGTCTGCGGCGGCAAGGCCGTGCATGCCTATGTAATGGGCAACGGCGGCGAGGTCTACGCGGTCATCGTCGGCTCGGCCGCCGCAAACAACGTGGGTATGGCCTCAATCGAACAGCCCACGCGCTACCTGCAGGTAGGCACCCAGGTCACTCCGCAGGCTACGGTCAAGAACTACGGCGACAGCACGGCCGCGTTCTTCGCCCATCTTGTCATCACCAGCAGCACTGACTCGATCCTGTACTACGACAGCGCCGACGTGGTCGGTCTCACTGGTGGTTCGACCGCTCCTGTATCCTTCAGCAACTGGACACCGGCGTTGTTCGACCTCTACAAGTTCGAGTTCTACACCGCGCTGGAGGACGACAGCTATCCCGGTGACGACACGATGGTGATGCAGAGCAAGTGCTTCCACGACGGCATGCCCATCCGCATCGGTCCGCCCAATGCCGAAGTTACGGTCAACTCGTCGTTCACGCCCAAGGCACTGCTCGTCAACAACGGCTCGTACGCCGACACCCTGCGCTGCCAAATGGTCATCGCCGATTCACTGGGCGCTCCGGTCTACAGTGACTCGGTCACTGTCGGCCCAGTCTCGCCCGACGACACGGTCTCCGTCCAGTTCCGTCCCACGACGATCCCGGACGTAGGTTCCTACACCGCCACCGCCGTCGTCACCTGCGGCAGCGACTTCTACCCGACCAATGACACTCTGCTTCGCCGTTTCGATGTGACCTACGAGATCATCTACGACGACGGCGGGTATGAAGCGTTCTACTGGGTGGGCCGCAGAGACAACGACAAGTTCTACGTCCGCTGCACGCCGACGATTCCCGCCCCATATGCCATCAAGGGTGGCCGCATCATGGTCAACCTCGCGAGCCAGGTCTTCGACTACGTCATGGTCTGCGCGGACAAGAACGGCAAGCCCGACACGACGGTGGAACTCGGCCGGGTCGAGAACGTCTCGACGCCGACCGCTCCGGCCTGGATTACCTTCGACTTCGACATCAACCGCCACGGCGATTCCGACGTCTGGATGGTCATCCACTGGCCGAACACGTCGCCGGGCCTCGGTGTCGGCGCGGACGCGACACCGCCGGTTGACCTGCGTTCCTACCTCTCCTCCAATCAGGACACGTTCCGCCAGTGGACCACGCACGACTGGATGGCGCGGCTGCTGCAGTCGCCTGACGTCGGCGTCAGCAGTTCCGCTGAGCCGGAGTTTAGGTTCCGGCTGCTCGAACCGACGCCCAATCCGTTCCGGTCGGCGGTCGGCCTGAGCTACGAGACGCCGGCTGCGTCTGACGTCGCGCTCAGAATCTACGACCGCTCCGGCCGGCTTGTGGCGGTGCCGGTGAGCGGGCGCGTCGAGCCTGGCCGACACAGTGTGACGTGGCGCGCGACGAACAGCCGGGGCCGCGCGGTCCCGCCGGGCGTCTACTTCTGCCGTCTGCTCAACGTCGCCACCGGCGCATCTTCGGTGCGCAAGGTCACCCTCGTGCGCTAGCGGTACGGACCTCTCGGGCGCGGAAGGACCGATTCGGACTTGCCCTTCCGCGCCTTCTGTCATATACGGCCACTCCCTTGAAACAAACAGCAATCCCACATGGCAACGTCTCGCCGTCACTCCATCGTCGTACGACAACCGCTGTTCGCCGGGCAAAGACGTACATCCATCATGCTTCAGTCAAGAGGTAATCAGTATTGTGTCCCCGAAACACCTACTGCTGAGCGAACCCAGCCAGAGATGACGATGATTGCGGTGACAGCTCGTGTCGCCGTCGCAGTACTGAGGCCACCAATAGCCCGCCCACGGCTGCTTCGGAGCATAGTGTGGTCCTTCGCTAACCGCAAGGGCGGTACCGAAGAGAACGGCCAGAGCGCCTGCGGCGAGCCGAGATATCCGGAGGTTCATCTCTGACTCCCCAAGTGACCGCTGCGTATCAACCACTCTCGCGTTTCGACGTAGGCAGGCAGCACTCTCCTCGGGTTGTACTGATACTGACCCCATTCAGAGTAGAGCCTCCACGGTAGGTCCTCACTCCAGAGCTGGAGACTATACAGACGAGCCACCTCAGGGCCGCCCGGGCCCGCGGGCTCGCTCGACTGGGACAAAGACGCGAAGAGCACACCCTTCACAGGGCTGATCGGACGGCCCCCTGACTGATTTGGTTCCTCGCGATACCGGCACAGCGAGGCGGAATCGGCCAGGTGCGTGAACTGCCGCATACGTTCCCAAGAGCGGGCGGCGCGGCGGCGGACGAACGTGGAATCTCGCCTGGTCACGGTGTCGAGTGGAAACAGCGGTAGCTGCGGCTCACCCGGAAAGGACCCGTACATGCCCTGCGGGCAGTTGAATGTCCCGGGACCAAGGAGCTTGCCGGCTCGCTGGTAGTAGTCCACCTGTCTGATGACTCTCAGACTATCGGTGCGGACGTAGTACAGCGTCCTCGGCCCGCTTCCTGGGGACGTGGTGTCACCGCGCTGAAGGACAAAGCAGTCCTTCCCGTCGACCTTCTCCGTGCCCAGTACATCGTAGCGCCAGTGCTGCCACTGCCTGCCGCCACGCAAGTCCGTGACCCATTCCTTCACTATCCACCAGTCGCCGACGTGCCACTTCGGCGCGTACTGAGCTACGCCCATTGAGGGCGCTAACGCAGCGACGGCGAGAGCGAGCAGGACTGCTCTTGACCTACCTCTCACGATGTACCTCCTATCTGTGCCGACGAAACGCACCGGCGGATGCCGGTCGCGCCTCTCGGCGATGTTTCAAACACTGTGACTCCCGGTTAGATTCTCGGCCCCACAAGTGCGTTGTCAAGGACCCGCCGTGTGCAGTCCTGTGAGGTGCGGCAATGCTTGCCCTCTCGCGCCCTTTTTCGTAGAATACCCCCGCGTTGAAGCAGACCGAGATTCTCGCCGTGGGAGCGGGCCCGGCCGGGCTCACCGCCGGCATGTATGCTGCCCGCTCCGGCCACAAAGCAATCATCCTCGAAAAGTCATTCGCCGGCGGCCAGATGGCTCTCACCTCCGAAGTAGAAAACTACCCGGGCTTCTCCGAACCGGTCGGCGGCATGCTGCTCGCCCAGACTATGGAACAACAGGCGACGCGCTTCGGCTGCGAGATGCTGAACGCCGAGGCAACTGGCATCGCTACGACGGCCGCAGGCTTCGAGGTCGCGACCACTGCCGGCCCGGTTTCGACCGCAGCGGTCGTCGTCTGCTCCGGAGTCAAACCCAAGGAGCTCGGAGCGCCCGGTGAGACCGAACTCACCGGCCGCGGAGTTTCGTACTGTGCGGTCTGCGACGGCCCGCTGTTCAAAGGAAAAGAGGTCGCGGTTATCGGCGGTGGCGACTCCGCGCTCGACGAAGCCCTCTACCTCTCGAACATCGTCGCGCGTGTTCACGTCATCCATCGTCGGGACGAATTCCGGGCCTGCAAGTTCGCGCAGCAGCGGCTGCGCGAACGGAGCAACATCGACTACCATCTCTCCTGCTTAGTCCAGTCCTTCGACGGCACCCAGCGCCTGGCCGGGCTGACCGTGAAGAACCTCAAAGACGGGTCGAACTACTCGCTGCCGGTCGCAGGAGCGTTCGTCTATGTCGGCTGGCTGCCCAACACTGGCTGGTGCTCGAACCTGCTCGAACTCGACGACTCCGGCAACATCAAGACCGACGACCGTCTTCGCACCAATGTCCCGGGCATATTCGCCGCAGGCGACGTTCGCAACACCCATCTGCGCCAGGTTGCGACCGCGGTCGGCGACGGCGCGCTGGCCGCGATGTCCGCCCACGATTTCCTCATTGGCAAGCGCTAATGTCCGGGGTAAGTCCGAAGTCCGAAACTCGAGTGACGAATCAATGCAGAAATGACCAAGTGATCGAAGCCTGGACCGCAATTCGGACTTCGGGTTTCAATCGTCATTCGAGCTTGGCCTCAGCGGCCCCTGTCCGACAGAACGTCATTCGGACTTGGGGCTGAGTAGTCGATGCTCCGACTCCTGACACTCGCACTCGCCCTTGGTGTAGCAGGCACCCGTGGACCGGGCGAAGCTCCATCGCCGCCGTCGGACGACATCATTCGCTTCAACCTCAAGTCCGCGCTCGATGCCCAGGTCACCACTTACGGCAGTACCCGCTGGCGAACCGGCCTGGCCATCTACTCCTGCTCGCGTGACTCGCTGCTGTACGGCTTCCGTGAAAGGACGGCGCATGTTCCGGCCTCGTGCCAGAAGCTGCTTGTCACCGCCTGCGCCCTGGAGCACTGGGACTCCTCGCTCGTCCGCACACTCGACGCCCGGCTCGACTCGGCCGACCTCCGCGCGCATATCCGCCGGGCGAACCGGACGCACATCGACTCGCTCGGTCTGGATGCCCGGCCCGACTTCCCCGGCTACCGCCATCTTGTGCTCGCCAACCGCGAATCCAACAACTCCGAGGCCGAATGGATGCTCCAGGCCCTGAGCCGCAGCACCAAGGTCCCCGCGTGGAAACTGATGAGTTCCTTCCTCGATGAACGCAAGGTCGCACGGCCCGGCCTGCACGTATGGGACGCCTGCGGTCTCTCTCGCCGCAACCGCGTCGCACCCGTCACCCTGGCCAGACTGCTCGTCACCGTCTACCAATCAGAACGGAGAGACGTATTCATTTCCACGCTGGCGGTTCCGGGCCGACCCGGCACGCTCATACGGCGCAACCTCGACGTCGGTCCCCGCCTGGCGGCGAAGACTGGCTACATCCGGGATGTATTCAGCCTGTCCGGCTACCTGTTCGGCTCAACCGACACGTTCGCGTTCTCGTTCATCGTCAACGGATGCGGTTCCGGCACGCGGGCCTACGAGCTCTTCAACTCGCTGCTCAACACCGTCTATAGCTGGGATGCGGGCGAAGCCCTGGCTTTCCTCGGTCACGCACCCGACGAAGACACCTGCCAGAACTGACCTCCGGCATCTCCCGCTTCAGCCTTTCCGGCTTCATCCCTTCCGCTCGCTGCTTGACTGCCCCCCACGCCGGTCTATGATTCTCGCATGAACAGCACGCTCGTCGCCGTCATCGTCGTCGTCTGCGCCGTGGCGGTGCTCATCCTCTTTCTGCTGCTCTACAACCGTCTCACCGCCAAGACCGGCGACCAGCAGAGCCTGTCGCTGATGCAGGACCAGGTCTCGGCCCTGCGCCGGGAAACCACGGAAGCCCTCACCGGTACTGCGAAGAGCGTGAACGAACAGATGGCCTCGCTCACCTCGCAGGTCCAGCAGCGGCTGGACGCGCTGGACCGCTCGATGCGTGACACGACCGGACAGGTCAACACTCGGCTCGACCACGCTGCCACTGTCATCCGTGATGTCTCGACCAAGATGGGCGAGCTGTCCAAGTCCTCGCAGCAGATATACGAGGTGGGTAAGGACATCGCCACGCTCCAACAGATACTGAAGGCGCCGAAGCTGCGCGGGGTCGTGGGCGAGCTCTTCCTCGGCAACCTGCTCGACCAGGTGGTACCCGAGAACTACGAACTCCAGCACCGGTTCCGGAGCGGCGAGGCGGTTGACGCGGTCATCAAGCTCGGGCCCAAGCTGGTGCCGATCGACGCCAAGTTTCCGCTCGAGAACTTCCAGCGCCTGTCTGCGGCAAGCGACGCGGAACGGAAGGCCCTGCGCAAACGCTTCATCACCGACGTGAAGAAACACGTCGACGCCATCGCCAGCAAGTACATCCTGCCCGACGAAGGCACCTACGACTTCGCCCTGATGTACATCCCGGCCGAGAATGTCTACTACGAGACAATAATCAAAGACGAGCCGGACGAAGAGAACGTCAGCGCCTATGCCGTGTCCAAGCGCGTCATCCCGGTCTCACCCAACAGCCTCTACGCGTACCTGCAGGCAATCGTCTTCGGCCTGCGCGGCCTCCAGATAGAGAAGCGGGCCGAGGAAATCTTGAGCCACCTCAACCGGCTGCAGGGCGACTTCTCCAAGTTCCGGGACGACTTCGACACGGTCGGCACCCACCTCAAGAACGCCCACAACAAGTACGACGACGCCCTCAAGCGCCTGGGTCAGCTTGAGGGCAAGCTCGAAATCAGCGCCACCATGGCCGAGCCGGCCGGGCCGGAACCCCTGTCCAAACAACAGGGACCGCAGTAGCGGCCCCAAGGTTCTCGACAGATCTGCCCGCGGCTACGAGTCTCTCTGCCGGCTTCGTCGCCGGCGCGCGAAGACGACGATGCCGACGAGCGGAATCAAGCTGCCCGCAGCACCGTAGATGTACCCGTAGCCGCGCTCGATGACGCGGAATTCGCGGTCGTCGGGCGCCTGCCGCAGAGTGATGTCTTCCATCGCTGCCGGGGTGTAGTACTTGAGCAGCTTGGTCAGATGGCTCGGCCGGTCGACGAGTCCGGCGAACGTGCCCTGGTCAACATGGCCGGAGAAAAGCAACCTGGCGCCCGCAAACATCTGCCGATGGTCAGCAACCACGTAGAGGACTACCGCGCTGTATCCGGAACTGAGCCGGCTGATGTAGAGCGGGTATACTGCCGAGTCGGTGGCAAAGGTCAGCCTGATTCCGACCGAGCGGTCGTAGTCGTACTCGGCGCTGTCGCTCAGCCGGGCGACTACGAAGTACTGCCAGTTCTTCGCGGTGTAGTGAGCGAACACCGCAGCGGCATTGCCCGGCAGCGCGTAGCCGTGGCCGGTAAGGTAGCCTGCAAGGGTCTCGGGTTCCGCAGTCCGTAGCACGCGGTACTCATACGAGCCGATGACCCCGCGCTCCATCTCCTCCACGCCCAACGAGTCGCTGTTTCGTCCCGATCCGGACATCGCGTCTCCGGCGCAGCCGAATCCGGACCCGCCACGGTAGATCGGTCGGCAGTGGAACTGCAGTTCGTACAGCAGCTCCATGCTGAAGGAGTCAACCGCGGGTTCACTGGGGAGCGGGAGAATCCACGCGAAGTCGGTCGCCTCGGACCGGAAAGATGAGGCAACCGACAACTGCTCCATACCGTCCTGATGCCGGATGACTGCCACCTGGCCGAATTCTGCAATCGCCACGTCCGGCGGCGCGACCATGCCGCCATCGGCGAAGGCCGCGGCAGCGAGCAAGAGCAGGGCCAGCGCGAGCCTCATCACTCTCTCCCTGATTCAGGCTCGGGCGGCCCGAATCGGGCCACCAGTCCGACCCCGAACGTCGAGGCCTCAATCCCCGGATAGTAGGAATACCAGTAGTCGGTCTGCACCCGGTCGGTCGGAACCGACAGGAAGCGGAAACCGGCCTCGGCCTCGAGTCGGAATGAACCCGTGTGATAGAGCACGGCGCCGCCGTTAAGCCCAAAACCGAGGCCCGTGCCCGAGTCCCAGCGCTCAGATATCACATGCGTAACCGTATCGGCGACCGGCGTGCGCTCAGCCGCGTACCCGACAAGTATGGCCGGCACGATGTACGCGCCGAGCGCCGAACTGCTGCGCAGTTCCACACCCAGCTCCAGCGCGGCGCCGGCCAGACGAAGCGCGCGGTAGTCACCGCTGCCCGAACCAGCGAAGCCGGCTGCGCCGACCCTGAAGGCCAGTGTGCCGGTGCGGGGAATCCGGACACCCAGGCTGGCGCCGGGCATCAACCGATAGGTGGCGTGCATGTCGGACGGCAAAGGCTGTACTGCGCTGACGCCCACGTAGGGCTCGATTGCCGGCGCGAAGCCGGCCAGCAGCAAGAGCGATAGCAGGAATCTCATCGTCAACCTCCTAGTTGCAGCTTCATACTCAGGAAATGCTTGTCATTCTGAGG
>DDXO01000001.1 GCA_002347155.1 Caldifarciminota bacterium UBA2258 | reverse complement strand
TTCGCGCTCTATCAGAATCGGCCCAATCCGTTCGGCAGGGCCACGACCATCCGCTATGCGCTGCCGAAGTCGTCTTTCACGGAACTCAACATCTACGACGTTGCTGGAAGAACCGTCACCCGGCTTGTGCAGACCCAGCAGAAGCCGGGCTACTACTCGATTGCGTGGAAGGGTACCGACATGAGCGGGCGAAGCGTCGCGGCCGGGACCTACTTCTACGTCCTCAAATCGAACGGCAAGATAGCGAAGAGGCGGATGCTGCTGGTGAGGTAGTTCCAGTCCGAATGGGCCAAAGCGCCCAATACCGAAGGGGCTGCCCGCTGCAACGCGGACAGCCCCTTCTTCTCGCCAATGCTCGGGCGCTGGCGCCGGGAGTCTATTTCGTGAGGGGCGAGGGACGAGGGGCGGGGGACGTGGAACCTGTCCGCAAGGTGGTGCTGACGCGGGAGGCGAAGGCCGACTCAAGACCGGCTGCTTCGGCGGTCGGCCTGGGAGGCTCGAATCCGGGGCTTCCTGGGCGGTGAGTTCTGAGGAACCGCCCTGAAGTGGCGGTTCGCGCGGCTAGGCAGGTTGATGACTACATAACTAACCGTAGAACAATACGTTAGGTGCGGTCGAGCCCGTCTGAATCTGCCTTCCGGGAACCACGGTGGGAACCGTTCCCGGAACGGTTCCCGGGGTGGTTCGGACCGTGGTTCTGGACGCGACTCGGGACGCGAATCCGACCGCAAGATCCACCGCGTCTCGGGTCGCGATTTGCGGGCTGAGTGTTGAGGCGAGCCGGAAGTCTACTTGCAGGCCGATTGGCAGAGCTTCTGCCGAGGGGACTTGGAAGGTCTGTTGCAGGGCGTCTCGTGGTTTGATTTGCGGGCCGGTTTCCACCGTGGTCTGCCCGGTGACTCATACCGCGATTTGCGCGGTGAGTCGCGAATGCCGCTCTGCCGCTACAGGCTGTTGAATTCCTCCACGCTCAGTCCCATCTCACGGACAATCGCGCGGAGAGTTCCTGTTGGTACGTCTCCCGCGTGCCGGGGCACGGGGATGGTGATGTCCTTTTCGGCGAGGTAGTAGACTGGGTGTCGGCTGGTTCGAATCTCCAGGTAGCCGGCACGTCTCAGTTTTGAGGCCAGTTCTGCCAGAGGACTGGTAGGCTACGCATCCCGGTAGGAGACGCGGACAAGCTTAGGCATGTACCGGTCGCCGGTACACGTTCACTCCGCCGTAGCGAACCCGCCTCAGCTTCAGGGCCGCGACCTTGCGGCGGGCTTCCAGGCAGCTCTCGATGGCGTCTATGGCGTTGCGATAGGCCTCTTCAATCGTCTTGCCGGACGCGACGCAGCCGCGAATCGCCGGCACAGTGGCGGTGAAGATGCCGTCTTCATCCTGGAAGTAGTTGATGTCGAATTCCTGATAGCCTTTCATCGCGATTAGTATACGATGCTGCTGCCCGGTGGTCAAAGGTCGCAAGAGCGGGAGTGTGGCTTCCGCTCTTTGATGTCTTGGCTAACTCGGGCAGGGCTTTCTACCGGTCAGATTCTGATGAAGGTGCTGCCTTTGGCTTTGCAGACCGGGCACTGGTCCGGCGCGGCGTCGTACACCGTGTAGCCGCAGACGGGGCAGACGTAGACTTCGCGACTGGGCAGGTCTTTGCCCGTTTCGACGGCCTTGAGCGCCTCGGTGTAGAGGTCGTGGTGTATCTTCTCGACCGCGTTGGCAAAGCGGAACGAGGTCAGGGCCGCAGCGTTCTTTTCTTCTTCGGCAGCCTTGATGAACTCGGGGTACATCGACACGAACTCGTGATGCTCGCCGGCAATCGCGGCTTTCACGTTCTCTTTGGTGTCTTTGACACCGCCCAAAGCACGGAGGTGCGCGTGGGCGTGGACGGTTTCAGCCTCGGCCGCAGCCCGGAAGAGCTTCGCGACTTGGGGGAATCCGTCCTGTTCGGCTTTCTTCGCGAATGCCAGATACCTGCGGTTGGCCTGGCTCTCGCCGGCGAAGGCAGCTTGAAGATTGTCTGTTGTCTTGGGCATGGGAATCCTTTCGGGAGGGATCAAGAGATCAAGGGATCGAGGGATCGAGTGTCCGGATGGTTCCGGCTCACCGTCATCCTCGAATCCTGGATTCCTGGAATCCTCATTCTTTGTTTCCTATCTGTTTGAGTAGTTCCCGTGCTTCCGGCTTGTCGTCGAGTTCGGCGTCGGCCGGGTAGAGCGGGTCTGCGGTTGCGAGCAATGCGTTGAGCTGGGTTCGGGCCGCGAACCAGCGTTTCTGTTTGATGTGGACCTTGGCGAGGTCGAGCCGGAGCAGCGTGTAGTTGGGCGCAGCTTCGATTCCGCGTTTGAAGTGCTTCTCCGACAGGTCGAGGTTTCCGCCCGCAAAGCCGGGAAGTTCGTAGTAGAGCACACCGTAGGCGTCGAGCGCGGTGGGGTGGTTCGGGTTGAGTTCGAGGGCCCGGCCGAAGGCTCTCTTCAGTCCCGGCACCATGAAGAGCGAGTTGAGCACGCCGCGGGTCTGGCCGATACGGCCCTGGGCAACGCCCCACCAGCAGTGGCCCTCGTCGCTCCGGTCGTTTGAGGCAATCAGGGTCTCGGCTATTGCTTTGGCCCGGCCGAAGTACGCCAGCTTGTCGCCCTTGGTCCCGGCATCATCGCCCTTCTGGATGTGGATGCGGGACCATAGATAGAGGAGATGTTCGTCTTTCGGGTCGGCAGTGTGGAGCTGTGCGAGCAGGTTGTAGGCCGAATCGAGCCAGGTGCGGTTGAGGTGCCGGTTGAAGAACATGTACTCGGCACGGTCCCAGGGTTCCGCAGCAATCAGCACCGATGCAGCCACCAGTGCGAGGCTGAGTATCTTCTTCACTTTCCCTCCTTGCTTAGTCCTTTGTCCTTCGTCCTTCGTCAGTGCTCCTCATACATCCTCTCGATGTCACCGCGAAAGGCGGCGGCGATCTGCGGCCGTTTCATCTTGATGCTGGGGGTGAGGAGTCCGTTCTCGACCGTGAACGGCTGGGAGACAAGGTGGAAGCGGTGGACTTGTTCGTAGTTGGCGAAACCGGAGAGGACCTTCTTGATTTCGTCTGCGTACAGCTTGAGCACGTCGGGGTGGTTGAGGACGTCGGCGTACGTCTTGAACGCGATTCGCTTGTCCCGCGCGAATCCCTCGAGTGCGAGCGGGCTCGGCACCACCAGCGCAGCGAGGAACGGCTTGTTGTCGCCGTAGACCATGACCTGCTCGACGTACTTGGACTGCGCAATGGCCTGCTCAACAGCGACCGGCGCAACGTTCTTGCCATAGGCGGTAACGATGAGCTCTTTGATACGGCCGGTGATTATCAGGTTACCTTCCGGGTCGAACTTGCCCTGGTCGCCGGTATGGAACCAGCCTTCTGCATCGATGGCCGCAGCGGTTTCTTTCGGCTTGTTCAGGTAGCCCTTCATCACGTTGGGGCCGCGCACGAGGATTTCGTCGTTGGGGCCGATGCGGACTTCCACATCCTTGAACGGCTTGCCGACCGTGCCGACCCGCTCCTGGCCCGGTACGTTGGCACATACAACCGGCGAGGTTTCGGTAAGGCCGTACCCTTCAAGCAGGTTGAAACCAAGGTTGCGGATGATGCGGGCGAGCCTGCGGTCGAGCGGCGCGCCGCCTGAGACGAGCAACCGGAGCCTGCCCCCGCCCAGCGCCTTGAGCTTCCTTACGACCAGCAGCCCCAGTATCCAGTGTTTGAACCGCAGCCAGGGTGAGATCGGCCGCCTGCCCTGACTGAGTCTGGCATAGCGGCTGCAGGTGCGGAGCGTCGCTATCATCAGCATCCGGCTGATGGCCGAGCCCGTCTGTACCTTTTCCCGGACCGCGTTGTAGACTTTTTCCAGGACGCGGGGAACGACAATCATCATGGTCGGCTTGACGAGCCGGACGTCTTCGCGGATGGTCTGGAGCGATTCGGCATAGGCAATGCAGCCGCCGGCCATCAGCACGCAGTAGTATCCGCAGGTGCGTTCGAACAGGTGGCAGAGAGGTAGAAACGAAACCAGCAGGTCGTTTTCGTTGATGCCGAACATCGGTATGGCGGTCGAGACGTTGGACAGGATGTTGCGGTTGGTCAGCATTGCGCCCTTGGGCTCGCCGGTCGTCCCTGAGGTGTAGACTATGGTGAGCAGGTCGTCCGGCTTCGAGTCATGCGCGGCCCGGAGCTTCGGATTCTGCTTCAGGGCCGCGGCGCCGGAACGGCGCAGGTCCTCGAAACCGAGCAGCTCCTTGCCCGCCCGGCTCTTGGTCTCCTGGCCGAAGACCGTGACCACGTCCCGGAGCGGCGGAACATCCGGGAGTATCTGCACTACGTTGGCGAACAGCTCGGGGCTTTCGACAATCAGGTGAGTGACCTCGGCGTCGTTCAGGATGTAGCGGATTGCATCCGAACCCAGCGTGTGGTACACAGGAACGAGGACAGCACCGAGTTTGGCCACCGCGAGGTCGGTAGCCACCCACTCCGGCCGGTTGTAGGAATAGATGCCCACTCGCGAGCCGGCCCTGACTCCGCGCTCGGCCATGCCCGCGGCCAGCTCGTCCACTATCCGGGAGAGCTCAGCGTAGGTGATGCCCTTGTAGACGCCGTCGACCTTGCGCATCAGGGCAGTCCGGTTCGCGAACCTGCGGGCTACTTCGGCGAAACTGGCGTAGGTGGTTTCAGGCATTGGACCTCCTTCGGGAAGCCCGAAGTCCGAAACCCGAATGACGATTGAAATCCGAATGACCGAATTCGTCATTCTGTCTGCATTCGGGCTTCAATCGGGTTTCGAGCTTCGTCATTCGGTATTCCTCAGATTATGCGTAGCTCTTTGCCGACAAGGGTGAACTTCTCAAGGGCAGTCCGTAACTGCTCCTCGGTGTGAGTCGCCATCAGGCTGATGCGGATTATCGCCTGGCCGGGCGGCACGGCCGGGAACACGACCGGGTTGGCGAACACGCCTTCCTGTTCGAGCCGGCCGGCCGCCTGATAGGCGCGATCGTCGTCGCCGACCGATATCGGTAGAATCGGCGTGCCGTGGTCGTGGACCGAGAAGCCCGCCTTCTTCAATTCGCCGCTCATGAACCGGGCGTTGGCGCGCAGCCGCTCGACTCGCTCCGGCTCGGATTTGAGGATGCCTAGAGCGGTGATAACAGTGGCGGCGACTGACGGGGGCAGGCTGGCGGAGAAGACCGACGCGCGGGCGTTGTAGCGCAGGAAATCCACGACCGCGCGCGGCCCGCCGCTGAATCCGCCGATTGCCGCGAGCGACTTGGAGAGCGTGCCGGACGTGACATCGACCTTGCCTTCCATGCCGTAGTGCTCGGCCGTGCCGCGGCCGGTCCGGCCGAGGACACCGGTCGCGTGGGCGTCGTCGACAATCAGCTTGCAGTTGTGGGCATCAGCCAGCCGGCGCAGGCCGGGCAGGTCGCAGATGTCGCCCTCCATTGAGAATACCCCGTCCGTGACGATAAGTTTGGCCGCCTCGCCCGGCACCTGCTTGAGCTTCGCTTCCAGGTCGGCCGGGTCATTGTGGCGGTAGACAATGGTCCTGGCCTGGGACCGGCGGCAACCGTCGATGATGGAGGCATGGTTCAGTTCGTCGGAGAAGATGAAGTCGCCCTCGCCGGCCAGCGTACTGACCGTCGCGGACAGGGTCATGAAACCGGTGGAGAAAGTGACGATTGCTTCGACGCCCTTGAATTCGGCCAGCGCCCGCTCCATCTCGAGGTGGAGGGGCGTGGTTCCGGTCAGGAGCCGGGACCCGGCGCTGCCGGTTCCGAACCCCGCAATGGCGGCAGCAGCAGCGGCCTTCACCTGCGGGTGTTCGGTCAGGCCCAGGTAGTTGTTTGACCCCAGGTTGACGAGCTCCCGGCCTTCGCGGGTCGTGACCGGGGCCGCAGCCGGTGCTATGGCCCGTGAGTAGAAGAGTCGGTTACGGGCCCGGGCGGACTGAAGGGCGAAGTCGAACTGTCGGCACTTGTCGAAAAGGTCCAATTTGCCTCCGTTTGCGGCCGGTTGTGGCTGGATTATAGCCCTGCCCCGGGGCAAGGCAAGAAGTGGAGTGCCGGACGATTGCGGGAGGCAGGTGGGCAAGCGCCGTCTCCAGAAGGTCACGCAAGCTCCTGTAAGGTCTTGACAGTGAGAACGCCGGGTCTAGAATTACCCGACAAGATAAAGTGCGCCATCATAAGGCCGAGAGTATTTCCAGCGCAACTCTTGCGCGGCCGGCTGCTCAAGAAGAGCAGCAGCCAGGCAGTCTGCAGTTCGAACCATGAACATAAGGAGGAAGACGTGAGGAAGCTGATCGCTGCCGCGGTGCTACTCGCCGTGGTGTTCGTCCTCGGATGCCAGGACACCCAGAAGGTGACTGAGCTCCAGGGACAGGTCGACAAGATGCAGCAGCAGATTACAGAGATGACGGACCAGGTGGCCAAGCTGACCGCCGAGCGTGACTCGCTCGTGAAGGTCGTAGCGGACATGGCCGCCAAGATGCCGCCGGCCAAGGGCGGCGCGGTCAAGCCGCCGGCCGGTGGCGGCGGCGGAACGGTGAAACCGCCGACGAAGAAGTAAGCCGGGCAGATGCCACAGAAGGAGCATAGCTTATGAGAAAGACCACGTTGATAGTCGCCTTCGTTGCCGCGCTGGTTTTGTTCGGCACGGGGTGCGATACTATTGTCACACTGGACAGGCCGACCGTCTCGGCCGCCGCGCTTGATACCAACAACGGTGGAACGCTGCGGTTGACCTGGACTGCAGTTACCGATGCAGCGTCGTATGAGATCAGCACCGACGATTCGGTCTTCACGACGACATCCACGAGTTTCGACGTTTCAACCCCGAGCGCCAGAATCGAAGTCAGAGCGGTCAAAGGCAACGACAAGAGCGACCCGGCCATCATCGACTGCAAGGTTGTCGAAACGTCATCCATCGTGCTGTACGGTATCAGCGACGTGAACCCGGATCATCCGTCCGGCCTGGCCTTCACCACCAGCGGAACTGCTTCTGCGATGTCACTTGGTGACGCCAACAAGGCTGCGCTTGATTTCGTATGCGATGATCAGCAGGCATCGGTCACCCCGGTCGGTATGATTAACGCCGGTGACTATAGCTGGCCGCAGAACGCCAAGGTGAACACCTTGATGGACGCCGGCACAACCGACTTCGATGCGTTTGAGCTCGCGGCGGCGACCGGCTACACGACCCAGCTCAAGACCGACCAGAACGGCGTCTACGCCCTCTGGTTGAGCAGCAGCACGAGCTGGACGGTAAACGACCACTTCGCCAAGGCGAAGATCGTCTCGGTCGAGGACGTCGGCGGGGCGAAGAAGGTCACACTCAACGTGGCCTATCAGAAGATCGGCGGACTTCGCTGGCTGGCCAAGTAGACTGAGGATACGACACTGGCACCGGGGGGCTTCGGCTCCCCGGCCGTTTTCGGACACCCGGCGGCGTTTCCGGTGGGTCTTGATTCCGACTGTGGCACTTGAATCCGCTGGAAACGGGTGTATATTCTCGCATCGAAATCGACCGGCATGGCTTTGACCGGACACGTGCGGCAGACGCCGCCGCCTGCCTGTCATACCGGCGTCAACGCCTGCAAGCTGCCATGCCTTGCTGTTGCGGAATTCTAAAGGACCTGACCCTCGAAGGAGGTTCAACATGATGAAGAGAACGGTGATAGGTGCCATCGTTGTTGCGCTGGCTCTCATCGGCACAGGGTGCGATAGCTCCTCGAACGGTAACACGTCGCTGGAGAAGCCCTTTGTGACGCCGAGGGCTGCCGTCGACGGTGGAACGCTCCGTCTGAAATGGAACGCAGTCGATGGCGCCGAGTCCTACGAGATCACGGCCGGCGATTCGGTTTACACTACGACTGCCGACAGCTTTGACATCTCGGTGCCGGCAACGACCATAGAGGTGAAAGCGGTCAAGGGAAGCACCAAGAGCGACCCGACCACGGTCAACTGCAAGGTTGTCGAATCGGCCGTTGAGTTCTACGCGGACCTCAGCATACCCCCGACACGCGCCAACGGGTTCGGCTTCAAGGACAATGGCGATGTGACGGCCTGCACTCTCAGTGTGTATCCCGGCCAGTTGAGTATGGACTTCTACGCGGACAGCACTGCGGACGGGATCAGGCTGGTCAGAGCGGCAGTGGCCCAGAGTGCGCGGGGCAACGGAGTGAAGGCCGCCTCGGGCAGCTACGAAGGAGCGACGATGGCCGACCCGCTGGGTGCCTACTCCTCGGCGCTGGTGGTCATGGCCGACAGTACCTACTACCTGCGGCTCAGTGCGGATTCGACCAACATCTGGAGCACGGGGGACAACTTCGCCAAGGTGAGAGTCGACTCGATTGTGGGCACCAAGGTCAGCCTGACGACTGCCTACCAGAAGGTTGCCGGGCTCCGCTGGCTCGTGAAGTAACAACCAGACACTCGATTTCTGACGCCGGGGGCTTCTGCCCCCGGTTTTCCCTGGCCGGCCACAGTCGCCGCCAGGCGCGTCGTGCAGCTTGAACGGTAGACAGACCGGCGTATAGTTGAGCCATGAAGCCGATGGCAGGATTCCGCGTGCAGGGCGGCAGCGTCCTTGCCGGGGTGCTGGCTGCGCTCGTGTGCTTGTCAGGGTGCGGGCGCCTTGGTGAGGGAGCGCCGACTGACGTCGTTCTGACTGCGGCGAGCGATACGACGGTCAGGGTGAGATGGGCCGCGCCGGGCGGCCACCTGCCCGACAGCTACGTCATCGCCTTCATGGAGACCGGTACATCGGAGTGGCTCGATGTCGCGAGCGCGAGTGACAGCGCGACCCGGGCAGACCACAATCCATTGGGCAGGACCGGCCGCTACCGGGTCACCGCCATCTACGGTGGCAGGCCCTATCACGCAACCGAGACTCCGACCTCAACGCCGGTTCACACGGCCGCGACGGCGGTCGGAGAGCTGAACAGCACGGTCTACTCAGGCTACGGCTGGGACAGGGACAGCGGCGCCGGGTCGCTCTACACGATGGAATATGCGAGCAACGCTGCCCATGTCGATTTCTACATCACGGATTGGGCGACGGGCTCGACCGGACCGGAGTACTACGCCGCCAGCCCGGATTGGGGACATTGCGAACCCGGCGGCGGCGGCCTGGTCCCGGCTGGTGCGTGGCGTCCGAACTGGCTGAAGCCCCTTGCGGAGAGTCAGCTGCCGCTGCCCCGGTTTGATTCGACCGTTTATGCGAACAACATCAAGCTGGCTCTGGATTCGACTCTGGCTGCGGTCGTCTGCACCGATACGTTCTTCTTCGCCGATTCGACCGACACCTTCGTGACCGTGGTCCGGCACTACGCTATCGCCAGGTTCGGCAGCCCGGATACGGTCACCGGCACGGTGCAGGTCGAGACCTGGTTTCAGCGTATCAGCAATCTGCGTCTGATCCAGCACTAGCTCGCCGGCGTCCGGCTTGCAGGGCTGAGGCGCGCCCGGTATAGTTGTGCCGTGATTGACTCCCACCTCGTCCTGAACAACTGCTCGCAGATACTGACGATGACCGGCGGCGGCCTGGGCATCGTCGAGCACGGGGCCGTCCGGATTGAGGACGGCAGGATAGCCGAAGTCGCAGACCATCCGCTGGTCGCGGCGGACGGCGAGACCGAGGTTGACTGCCACGGTCGGGTCGTGCTGCCCGGGTTCATTGACCCTCATACCCATCTTGTGTTCGGCGGCTGGCGGCAGAATGAGTTCGAAATGCGGCTCGCGGGCAAGACCTACCGGGAGATTGCTGAGGCTGGAGGCGGGATCCTGTCGACCGTGATACACACGCGGCTCGCATCCGAAGACGATTTGTACAACCGGGCGCTGGAACGCCTGCACGAGATGTTCGCCTGGGGCACGACCACGGTTGAGGTGAAGTCGGGCTACGGGCTCGATACGGAGGCCGAGCTGCGGATGCTGAGGGTGACGCGCCGGCTGGGGGAGCTGGAGTTCTGCCGCGTCGTGCCGACGTTCATGGGCGCCCACAGCGTGCCCAAGGGCACGCCCAAGGCGACTTACATCGAGCGGCTCGAGACCGAGATGATACCGGCGGTAGCAGCGGCTGAGCTGGCGCGGTTCTGCGACGTGTTCTGCGAGGACTTCGTCTTCAACGCCGCCGAGAGCACGCGCATCCTCGAAGCGGGGAAGCAGCACGGCCTGGTACCCACCATTCATGCGGACGAGATTGAATCATCGGGTGGGGCCGAGGTCGCGGCCCGGGTCGGCGCGGCTTCGGCCAGCCACCTGCTGCAGCCGTCGGACGACGGCCTGAGGGCGATGGCGCGCGCCGGCGTGGTGGCGGTACTGCTGCCTGGCACCTGTTTCTTCCTGCGCGAGGCGCACAAGTCGCCGGTGGCGAAGATGCGCGGACTGGGCATCGCCATGGCGCTGGCCACGGACTTCAACCCCGGTTCCTGTCCGATGCTGGCCCAGCCGCTGACCGCCCAGTTCGGCTGCATCCACTATGGCTTGACAATCGAAGAGGCCCTTCGCGGCATCACGGTCAATGCCGCGAAGGCGCTGCGGCTCGATTCAGAAGTCGGGACGCTGGAGCCCGGCCGGACCGCGGATATCGTCGTGACCGACGTGCCGGACTACCGGCACATCGTTTATCGCCTCGGGCACAATCCGGTCTGGATGACCATCACCGGTGGACGGATAGTCCACCGGCAGTTCTAGCGCCCCGCTTCGGCGCGTTTCTTCGCTGCTCGCTCCGCGTTGTGGCGGTCTATGTTGCGCCCGACCAGATAACCGATGGTCGAAGCCTCTACCGCGAGGCACATGCCGGTGAGCGCCATCGGCAGGACGGTCAGATATGAAGGGTCATTCTTCAACTGGCCCAGAAGTTCGGTCCGTCCATAGTGGAGCGAGCCGGTGAGCAGAGCGAAGCCGGCACCGAGCAGGAATCCGGGGATGGCGGCGCCGATAGCCAGACTAGTACGCCACTCCCTGCCTTCATCGGCCGATGCCTGTACCAAGGGCTGCGAGCGGTCCCGCTTGTCGCCGACCAGATAGCCTCCGGCCGAGCCGAGCACGGTAAGGCCGCAGGCCGTGGACCAGAACAGCGGTTGATTGACCGAGTAGACCGGAACCATGACGTTCTGGTTCAGGCAGTTGGTGGAAGCGACGTACCTGTCGACCTTGATGCCTGCCCACGACCCGGCACAGCCGCCGAGTGCTGACCCGGCGGTCGCGCCGAGCAGGGTTGCGTGGTAACGGTTCTCGCTGCCAATCGGCGGTCCGGGCGGGGCGGCTTGCGCGGTCGGCGTGGCCGGCGCAGGCGGGGCTTTCTTCACAGGCTTGGGTGGGGGCGGGGCGAGGGCTTCGGCGATGCTCCGGAACGGCTTGCTCTCAATCGACTGCCAGAACGAAGCCAGGCTGCGGACGGCTCCCAGGTCGGTTCGCTGCTGCTGGGCGACGAACTCGCGGTAGTCGATTACGAAGCGGATCCTCTCCAACTGAGCGGGCTGGAGCCGGTAGTAGACCGGGAAGAGCGAGTCGCCATCGACCCGCGCCACCTTGGCGAAGTACGCCGGCCCGGGTATCTCGAGGATGACGGCCCGCTGGAAACCGGGAGTGTTGGGGAACAGGCGGAAGCTGTCGCGCTCGCCTAAGTCAATCGTGTCGCCGACCGCGTTTCTCAGACGGACAACCGTCGTGTCCTGGGCAGCGCCGGTCGCGGCGACCACAGCGAGCAACAGCAGCATATGCAATAGTCTCATTACGTTCCTCCTGTTCTAGCGGCCTGGCGCCCGGCCGCGGGCTTCGGCTTCTTTCGCCTTCTGGCGGTCAATCATGCGGCCGACTTGATAACTGATGGTAACTACCTCGACCGATACGCACAGGCCGGTCAGCACGGCCGGCAGGGCTGACCAGCCGTCCGGGTCATTATCGATTGTATAGGTCCAATCACGCTCTCTTCCGAATATCGTTCCCCTGGCTGCGGCGTACGAGAGAATCCCGAGTCCGATGGCGGGCAGGACGCCGGCACCCGCGCAGCCGGCGCGCCGCTCGTTCCCTTCACCCTCGAGCCGGGCCGGGGCGGGCTTACGGTCTTGGGCGGCGCCGAGCGCGTATCCCGCGACACCGGCTGCTGCCGTTGCGCCGATCGAGGTCCCCAGGACTAGCGGCAGGTCGACGCGATAGAGGGGCGGGACGTAGACAATGCAGCACTCAGTCTCCTCATAGTGCCCCGGTGTGACAAGGGTGTACCCTGTGTATGCCCCGATGCAACCACCGGCGACTGAACCCAGTGTGGCGCCGTGCAGAGCGTAGTTGTGTCGGTTCTCGGCCGTGGCTTTCGGCACCGGCGGTTCGTCCGCGGTCGCCGGCTCGCCGGCGATACTTCGCAGCGGATGCTCCTCAAGTTCCTGCCAAAAGGCTGCGAGCGCCTGTGCCGCACCGGAGTCGGCCTCAAGCTGCGCGGCTACGAGCTCACGGTTGTTAACGAGATAGCGGATCCTCTCCAACTGGTTCGGTGCGAGCCGGTAGAAGATGCGTCGCAAGGAGTCTCCATCGGCGAGCGCGACCTCGACGAGTATCTCGGGCTCGGGGAGTTCTAGGACTACTGCCTGCCGGAACCCGACCGTGTTCGGAAACAGGCCGAAGCTGTTGCGCTCGGCCAGGTCAATGGTGTCGCCGACTGCTTCGCTCAGTTGGATGACTGCCGGCTCCTGCGCCTGCCCTGCCGGCGCGAGCGCAAGCAACAGCAGGAACACGAGACCGGTACTACGCGTTTGTGCCACCATCTGCATCTTATGACCGTGCTTCAGCATTGTCAACAGCGGAAAAGCGAGCCGCCCGCAAACGCGGGCGGCTCGCAGGAGTGGTACCGGCTCAGCGCACGATGGCCACGCGATGCGTGACGGTCTCGGCACCGGAGGTCAGGCGCAACTGGTAGACGCCGGCCGGCATCGACCGAAGGTCGAGCCGGAATGGCGAATTCCGAAGTCCGAATGACGAATGGACCAGCCGGCCCTGGACGTCATAGAGGCGCAATGAGAAGGTAGAAGAGAGGCGAGAGGAGAAGCGGATGTTGAGAGTGTTCGTTGCCGGATTCGGGAAGGCCTTGAGCTTGAAGCCTGCGGCTTGCAGCCTGGGGCTTCCTTCGGCCACGCCGGCATGAGTATCGTACCAGTCCTGGACTCGCCGGCAGGCGTCGAGGTAGGTGGCCGAATCGGCAGCCGCGACGAACGCGAAGGCAACGCGCATCTCCCCGTCCTGTGGCAGGCTCAGCGGCCCGGTGGAAACCGCAACCGACCAATTGTACGGCCGGTCCGAACCCAGAGTTCCGAGCTCGCCGGTCATGATGCGGTATTTCATGTCCTCGCTCAGGCCTGAATCAGGGTAGACGTAGCGGTCGTGGTCGATGCACCGGAGTTTGGCAGCCGCCTCGTGGGTCAGCAGCTTGACGCCGACCCAGCGGCTACGCGAGAGGACATTGCGCATGAAGGCGGTCGCTTGAGCGGCGTCGGTGAAAGCGACGTCGTGCAGCCGGTCGGTGGCCACGACATCAAAGTCGGCCAGGATTCCGGCATAACCGTTGATGGCCTCACTGCCGCCGTTGTGCAGGTCGTAGATGAGGATGACCCAGTCATTGTTCCCGGTGTCGTCGAGTCCCAGCGCGCGCTGACTCACGGTGACACCGCGTGAGCCGGCATGGCCACCGTCGTCAAAGGCCGAACTGATGTACTGGTCGGCGCTCCATATCGGCGCGCGGGAGTACACACTGTCAACCAGGCGCCAGTCTGCGTCGTACCCGCCGCCTTGGTTATGGAAGCGGTCAACGACGTAGTCCGGGCTCGTGGCAAGACAGAAGGTTGCGACGTTGAGCGACGAGGTGTCGTTCTCCGGGAAGCGGAATCCCCGGCCGGCGCGGCCGTGCGCGCGGTCGAATCCGATGCTGCCGCGGGCAGTGACGGTCAGCGCGACCATGCCGGTGTCGACTTCAGCGCAGATGCGGCCCGGGTAACCGAGCACCACCTCGAACGTCAGGTTCCACTCCGAGCCGCCGGAGGTAACCGAGGCGAGGAACTGAATACCTGAGCCGGGCCGGGCACCGGGGTCGGCCGCGATGGTGAGACTCGATGCCGTTGCCGAATCGCCGGCCGGGATGGTGCCGTAGTCCGCGGCCGAATCCAAGACTGAGCCCTGCCCGCTCAGCAGCCGCAGCTTCACGCCGGCGTTGTCGGCCGGGCCGGTGCCTATGTTGGCGACAGTGAGGAGGAGGTTCGCGGTCTCGCCCGGTTCGAGGATGCCGTTCGGGTTGGACTGGCCGGCATCGTCAATCCGGCTCCGGCGGTACGCCACGTACGGCTCAGGCGAGCCATTCTTTACCACTACGGTCTTGGTCCCGGCGAGCCGGTCGTGGAAAGCGGCGGTCAGTTGCAGTTCGCCGGCCGTTGCCGGATGGATTGCCAGGGTGACGTGGCCGGACCCGTTGGTCTGGCCGGTCGCAAAGACCTCGTCGCCCTTCCAGGCGCAGACCAGTGCGCCCGCAAACGCCGGCGTCACCGTGACCGCAAGGTCCTGCTGACCGGTGGCAATCGTATCCGTGGCCGCGACCGCGAGCTGGCTCGGCGCCTCGGTCCAGATGTCGACTGCGGGGTCGCCGAACAGGTTGAACTCGGTCAAGCACCAGCGCCAGAGCGCGTCGTACTGGGCCGCGCCGGCGTACTCCTCGCGCGACCGGTTGTGGGCCGTGCCCATGACGTACTCCTGCGAATTGAACAGGTGGTCGTAGAACCGCACGCAGAGCTTCTCGGACGGGCCCATGGCGGGCGGCGTGCCCCAGCCGTAGCGCGAATTCATCATCACGCCGATGCAGCCGGCCGAATCGCGGTTGAGCGCGACTTCGGCCAGGCAGTCCTCGGCTTCGAAGTCGCCGGGCGTGCAGGCGAGCGAGGTCATGATGCTGTAGCGGCGGTAGTTCTGCTGGGATGCGGCGTTGCCGCTCAGGTAGATGGGCGCACCGTTCTCGTGGTACACACCGGCGGAGTTGCCGTGGCCGGCCGGGTCGAACAGGGCGAACCCGTTATCAAACGAATCCTGCACGGCCTGGGAGCTTGGCGGGTTCTCCATTTTCACGTCGGTCCAGCCGGCCGGAGTCAGGCCCGCGATGGAGTCGTTCACGAACCGGCCGTGGTAGCCGATTGACTGCCAGAGCCAGCCCGAAGGCAGCAGGCAGCGCTTGATGTAGTCGGTCGCCGGGTTGCCTTCATAGGTCATGACTTTGGCGATGAAGTTCTGCACCTGGCGGGCGTTCTCCACCGAGGCGCGGCCGACCATGACGTCGGCGTAGAGGTCGACATCGTCCGACATCTCACCGAACAGGTTGTTCTGGTTCGAGTCCCACGAATAGTCGAGGTCGCCGAAGTAGAGGTCGCTCGGGATGTCGCCGGTCTCCTGTCCCACGCTAACGCGGATTCGACGGCACGGCACCTGCTTGTTGTCTCCGGCCAGCAGAACGTACGACAGGCCGCGTTGCTGGAAAAAGCCGGTTATGAGGTTCCGCGTCTTCTCCTGCAGGTCGCGTCCCTGGTAGTTCCGTTCAATCCACTCACAGGTACGGACCTCGGTGCGCAGGCCGCGGCTTGTCCGGTACGCTACGAACGGCGCAAACTCAGGGGCGAGCGCGTCGGTTGTGATGACGAGATAGTCGATCTGGGGGAGGCCGGGCAACGCTGCCAGGGGCGCGAACCGCTCCAGGTCCTCAGGATTCTCCACGAGCGTCCTGAGTCCGGCCAGCGCGCGCTCCCGCTGCGACGGCGTCAGCGTCCGTGTCCTGTCAGCTTCGTCCACGAAGTCCACTTTGATGTGCAGCTTTGTGCTGAGTGAGAGCAGCCCCGACTGCGGCTTGAGCGAGAACGGCGACACCCTGACCGCAACGACCCTGAATCCGGCAGCCGTGCCGGAGTTATAGCCAAGCAGGGTGCTGGGCGGGAACGCGGCATCCGAGGCATAGACCCGCGCGTCAGGTCCGACCCAGGCGGGTTCGGACTTCGACAGGGGATAGGCAGGCTGGGACGGCACGACGTTGTACGTGCCCAGTTCCGTTGTCGAAAGCGGGGTGACGGAGACACCGGTCACCAGCGCGCCGGCGGGAATAACGAGCGTCACCGCGACCTCGGGCAGGGACGGCTTGCCCGGGTCGGGAGTAATCGCGGCCTGCGGCAGCTCGACCACATCATAGCCATTGTGCGTCGAAAGCCGGACCGAAGCCGGGCTGGTGTTCAGCGTATAGGTTACAGAACCGGCCAGCAGCAGGGCCGGCACAAAAACGAAAAGGGCCAGAGCTCTCTTCAAGAAGCCTCCAAAGACGGTTGTTGCCAGGTCAATAGAGAATTCTATATACACCCCCGGCCCGGTGCAAGAACAACCATCGCCTCCTCGCCCATAGTTGCCCCACCCAAAGACGCCCTGCCGCTCACGTCCCTACGTGGCCGGCACTTTCACCTTCCCACTCCCGACTTCGGGCGCTTCCTCTCTGTGCCTTCGTGTCTTTGCGGCGGACTTCCGCTACGCACTTCTGCCTTATGCCCTGGCGCGAGTGCTCCCGAGCCTACCCTGACCTGGGTGGGTCTGCCTGCGAGTCTGCTACGGCCCGGTGTCGGTGCGCTTTGTAGAAGAGCACGGAACCGGTCATGTTCAGATGGCCGAGGAGATAAGTTATCGGGTTCAGGCCGTGCACCTTGACCGGCGCAGCAGTGCGCGGCCCCTGCCGGTCGTAGCCAGCGACCAAGGCCTCATACGCGGCTGCGGTCGCATCCGCCACCTGGCTCCAGTCCATGTGCGCGACGCGTTCCCTTGCCTGCCGGCTGATCCGGTCGTATTCGACCTGCGGCAGGCTGCATACCTGCTCGACCGAGCGCGCGAACTCCTCCGGCGGGGCATCACGGGGCAGGCAGCGGCCGACGCGGTCGTCAACCAGCTCATCAATCGTCTCGTTGGCGAGGCCGATGACCGGCCTGCCTGAGGCGAGCGCTTCGATCACGGTCAGAGACTGGACCTCGAGCCGCGAGGCCGAGACGAACGCATGACAGCGCGCCAGGCAGCCCGGGATGGCGGACTGGTCCTGCTGGCCGAGGAACTCGACGTTCAGGCCGTGCCCGGCCACGTAGCTGCGCAGCTCGCTTTCGTAGTCCGGGACCAGCGCCTTGCCGACCAGGAGCAGCCGATACCCTGCAGGCAGATGCTCGAGCGCTTTCAACAGGTAGAGCTGGTTCTTTCGCTCCGAGAGAAAGCCGACGAAACCGAGGTAGCGCGCGCCGCTGTCCACGTTTGCGACCGGGCAGGAGCGGAAGCGCGCAAGGTCCCGGCCGTTCGGTATGCGGAACACCCGCGCCCACACCCGGTAGCCGCGCAGCCCGTCAATCACCGAATCATTGATGGCGATGATGCCGTCACAGTCCCGCAGAAAGCGGCTGATGTAGGCGCGCACTGCGGGCCGGACCAGCCAGATGGTCTTGAAGACGGAACGCTCGCCGGCCCCGAATTCGAGGACCCTGTCGGGCAGCCAGTGCAGCGTAGTGATGAACGGGATTCGACGCCTGAGGGCATAATACTGGGCCACGGCTCCGAGCATCACCGGGTCGTGGCTGTGCACGATGTCGGGGCGGAACTCGTCCAGCCACGCGACTGCCTGGTCGTACGTGGCGTGGCCGAGAGCGGGGTAGTAGACCTGGTCGGGGCCGGCGCTGGCCACGGTCAGCACCTGCATCCCGCTGCTCCTCGCGGTCAGCTCGGTTCGTTCGCCCGGACAGAGCAGCAGGACCTCGCAGCGCTCGGCCAGATGCTGTGCCAGCTCGTGCGCGACTACACCGGCGCCGCCGCCGAAGCTCTCCGGGAATATCGTGGCGACGACGACTCTCCTGGCGGTTCGGTTCGAGCTCATCTCCCGGTCCCCTTTCCGCCTCTCTACCTCCAGAACGTCGCCGTGGCGATAGCGAGTACCACGATGATCAGCAGGAACGCGATCAGGCCTGCCTTGCCGCCGGGCAGTTGGCTCGTCCAGTCCGTGTTCCAGGGATCGGAGCCGATGGTGTCAACAAAGCCGGGGGTCCGAGGGACAAGCAGATTGTCCAAAGGCCCGGGCTGTCCCTGCGGGCTGGTCCGGACGGCGTCGATTCCGGCCTGGCAGTCCGGTTCATAGGCGGCAGAATGTGAAAGGGATGGTCTGGTGACCGGCGCTGTGCAGCCTGCGAGTAGCACAGCCGCGAACAGAAACCGTAGAAGCATAGCAGAATCCTCCATGGACACTATACCTCCCTTCTCGTCCCGGTCAACCCCTTCCCTTCTGCCGGCACTTCCGGGTTTTGGCTCCCATGTGACCTTGCCGGCGGTCATCCGTGGCTCCAACTCCTGCGTTCTGCCGTCTGTCTTCTGATCTCCAAGTCGGTCTGATGCGAGGGGCCTTCGTGTCCTTGCGTCTTGGTCGTGGAATCCTGGCCCGGCGTGGCCGGATGTCCGGTGGTCGAAGCTGGTTTTGAACGAGTCGGTCATGATGGATTGACTCCAGCGATGGGGTGCGGCTACAATCACCGCGGGTCACGCACTGCCGCGCCAGGGCGATAAGTCGGTCCCCAAAACGGGTTCCTCGCTGTTTCATGTGGG
>DDXO01000049.1 GCA_002347155.1 Caldifarciminota bacterium UBA2258 | reverse complement strand
GGGGAGCCGTTCAGTGTTTTGATTGATATGGCAGGCAACGACTATTACTGGTCGGACCGGCTGTACAGCCAGGGCGCGGCCCTGTTCGGCGCGGGAGTGCTGATTGACTGCGAGGGCGATGACGTGTATCGCGCCGCTCACTATTCGCAGGGCGCGGCCATGTTCGGCACGGGCCTGCTCTGGGATATGTCCGGCACCGACCTTTACGATGCCGGGTTCTTTGCCCAGGGCGCGGCCGATTTCGGCACGGCCCTGCTTGCGGATAACGGCGGCAACGACTTCTACCGATGCTGGTGCTACGGGCAGGGATTTGCATCTACCTGGGCGGCGGGGACGCTCGCCGACTTTGCGGGCAGCGACGTGTACCGGGCAGGCGGCAAGTATCAGCACGTGCCGCTGTTGCCGCATGAGTACCGTTCGTTCTCGCACGGGTTCGCCATCGGCCGCAGGCCGGACGCGGGCGGCGGCGTCGCTTTCCTCTGCGACCGGTCGGGCAACGATTTCTATGACGGCGAGGTCTTCTGCGAAGGGACCAGCTACTGGTACTCGCTCGGCATGCTCTGGGACGGTGACGGCTATGACCACTACACGGCGTCGCAGTACTCGCAGGGCGCGGGTATCCACCTTTCGGTCGGCGTGCTGGTGGACGAGAAGGGCTGCGATTCGTACATGACGCGGCTGGGCCCGGCCCAGGGCCAGGGGCACGACCTGTCGGTCGGCGCACTGGTCGACCGCGCCGGCGACGACTATTACTGCTGTTCAGGCGGGCAGGGCATCGGTCTCACCAACTCGGCCGCGTTCCTGATTGACGCGGACGGCAATGACTGCTACGTGACCCAGGATTCGCTTCTGGGCCAGGGGTCGAGCAACTTCGCGCGCGGGTTCGGCGGCATGGGGCTGTTCGTAGACCTTGCCGGCACGGATAAGTACAGCCAGCGGAACGTGGCAACCGAGCGTGCTTTCTGGACCAAGGGTACCTACGGCTCGGGCCTGGATTTTGACCGGCCGGCGTCGGTTGAGAGCTTTGAGCCAGACATAGATACGTCGAGCGCGAGCATCGACAGCATCGTCACCGCGCCGGTCGAGAGCGTGTTCAAGACGGCTTCGATGTGGCGCGTGGGGAACGTCGTCAAGAAGGTGGAGCGGGCACGCAAGGAGCTGGTGAAGCTGGGGCCCAAGGCGCTTGCGTACGTCGCCGAGAAGAAGATAGACACCAAGAACGGACTTGAGCTCGAGGCGATAGAAGTGCTGGTCAAGGCATGGCCGGATTCGTCCAAGCCTTACCTGTTCAAAGCGCTGAGGGAGGAGCGACTGCTGGCGCGGAACAATGCCGCCTACTTCCTGGGCAAACTCGGAAAGGACGGGTTCGACGCAGTGGAGTCTGTCTTCGTTGCGCTGGCAGCCAAGAGAATCAGCCCGCGGCGCGGGGTGTACTCGCTGGGAGACATCGGCGATTCGCTGGTCGTGCCGCGGATTCTCTATCTGCTCAAGGACAAGATGGAGACATCGCGGATTGTCACGGCTGAAGCCTGCGGCAAGCTGAAGAACCCGGCGGCCATACCGGACCTTCTCCGGACGCTGGACGACCGGGTGTTCACGGCGCGGTCGGCCGCAGAGGCCGCGCTCGTCGCCATCGGCCGACCGAGCCTTGGGCCGGTGCTTGCGGGACTGCCGAAGCTGAAACCGGTCGCCCTGGGGTACGCGCTCAGGGCTGCCGGGGCCCTGGTTGCTAAGCTCGACACCACGCAGGCGGATAATGAGGCCAGGGACCGGTGCCGCACCGAATTCATGTCGTACGTGGAGCATCCAAACAACTTCGTACGCATCCAGGCGGTCGCGGCCTGCGGTGCGGCGCTCGACGACTCCCTCCGTTTCTTCCTCGAATCCCGGCGTGAGGAGGAGAAGGACTGGTTCGTACTGACGAAGTACAGAGAGGTAATCGGGGCAAGGTAGCCGGCCCGGCCGAAGTCAGAAGGCAGAGGTCAGAAACGAGAAGTCAGAAGTGAGGGTGCGGCCGCCACCGCGCGAGCAACACAGCGCCAAGGCCGGTGCGGCGCAGACAGAGGCCAGGTTGGGGAATAGCGGGGGCTGGATTCGAACCAGCGACCTTGAGGTTATGAGCCTCACGAGCTTCCAGGCTGCTCCACCCCGCAATCAGTACACGTATTAAAGCAAGAACCTGCGTCTGAGTCAAGAGTAATGATGAGGTCGCGGCTGTAGATGTCCTTGGACAGAAGCGTATAATGTTACATGCCTGAGTCCCAGACTCCGGAACCCGGGAGGCCGGGCAGCAACCGGGGCGCGGCCGTGCTCGGCGTGGTGCTGGCCGCGCTGGCTCTGGCCGCGGCCCTGTTTGTTGTGGCTCGGAACCTGCGCAAGGTCAAGCCGGAACCGCTCCCGCCGTCGTTGGTTAAGGCTCCGCCCGATACCGGGCTGGTGGCTTTCCGCGCGAGTACACGACGCAAGACCCGGAACCTGTCGGCCCGTTGCGAGTCCAAGCGCAAGCAGCTCGCAGGCCGGATGACGCCGGCGCAGGATTCGCAGAGCCGGGCGTGCGACTCGGCCATCGTCGAGGTGCTGAGCCGGGTCGCAGCCCTGGATACGGTCAGCCGGGCAAACCGGAGGGCGGGCGCGGACAGCCTTCGGGCTGCGTACGACCGCGCCAAGCTCGTGGTGAGGGTCTTCACGCGTTCCGCCACGCAGAGCGACCTGATTGACGATGATTCGCTCGACCTTGAGATAAGAAAGTTCCTGGGCGAGTAGCCAGATGGTTCTTAGCTTATGGTCCATGGTTCTTTGTTCCCCGAACTGGAAACCTGCAACCAGAAACTAAGAACTAACTTGACTCATGATGAGTTTCGCCTATCTTGGCCTGTGCTTTGGCGCATCGAGATCACCAAGACTACGGCCGACCCTGAGGCAAAGGCACTCGAGTCCGACATCCGGGACATTGCGGCCGGGATTACGGCCGACGTGCGGATAACCCGGCTCTACTACCTAGAGGGTGAGATCAGCAAGGCCGAGGCCGAGCAGATCGCCGCCGAGGTGCTCTGCGACCCGGTGTGCGAGGCAGCGTCTGTGCGGCCGGCCGCTGTCGGCGCGCTCGGCACTGAGGTGCTCTATAACCCCGGGGTGATGGACCCCAGCGTTGCGGGCATCGCCCGCTCGCTCTCTGACCTCGGGTTCGAGCGCGTGGAAATCCGCACCGGGCGGGCGTACGAATTCCAGTTCGGCGGCCGGGGGCGGCGTGCAGCCGATTCGGCCCGGAGCCTGGTCGTAAAGGGGCTGCTGGTCAACCCGGTGATTCAGCACACGGCCAGCCCGGGAGAACCGGTCTTTGTGCGTGCGCAGCCGTATCGATTCCGCAGGAACGTTGTCAAGCTGTGCGGGTTGACGGCTCCCGAGCTGGAAAGGCTGTCGAAGGAGGGCCTGCTGGCCCTGAACCGGGCCGAGATGTCGGCGCTACAGAAGTACTTCAGGAAGCTGGGGCGAGACCCGACCGACGTTGAGCTGGAGTCGTTCGCCCAGACCTGGTCCGAGCACTGCCAGCATAAGACCTTCAAGGGCGTGATTGACATAGACGGCCGGAAGGTGAAGAACCTGCTCAAGTCGACCGTGTTCAGGCTGACAGAGGAGCTGAACCGGCCCTGGTGCCTGTCGGTGTTTCATGACAACTCCGGCGTAATCGAGTTCGACGAGCAGTACGGCATCAGTTTCAAGGTCGAGACGCACAACCACCCGTCGGCGCTGGAGCCGTACGGCGGCGCCGCCACCGGCATTGGCGGCGTCATCCGCGACTGCCTCGGAACCGGGCTCGGGGCAAGGCCGATCCTGAACACCGACGTGTTCTGCTTAGCGCCCGTCGACACGCGGTCGGACGAGGTACCGCGAGGCGTGCTGCATCCGCGCCGGGTGATGAAGGGCGTGGTTGCCGGCGTGCGCGACTACGGCAACCGGATGGGCATACCCACCGCGAACGGAGCGGTGTACTTCGACCCGGGCTTCCTCGGCAACCCGCTGGTCTTCTGCGGAACGCTCGGCCTCATTCCCAGGGACAAGCTCGCGAAACAGGTCCGGCCGGGCCAGCAGATTGTCCTGCTCGGCGGCCGGACCGGGCGCGACGGCATCCACGGCGTGACGTTCGCTTCCCTCGAGCTGCACCAGAAGTCCGAGGAGATTTCGGGCGGCGCAGTCCAGATCGGGAACCCGATCGAGGAGAAGAAAGTGACCGACGTTGTCCTCGCCGCCCGCGACCGGAACCTGTTCAGCGCCATCACCGACTGCGGCGGCGGCGGGCTCTCTTCTGCGGTCGGCGAGCTGGCGAGCGAAGATGGCTGCGAGGTCTGGCTTGACCGCGTGCCGCTCAAATACGCCGGGCTGTCACCGGCCGAGATCTGGATTTCCGAGGCGCAGGAGCGGATGGTCGTGTTTGCCGAACCCGGCAGCGTCAAGGAGCTGCTCCGGCTCGCGGCCGCGAATGACGTCGAGGCGACCGTAATCGGCCGGGTGACCGGCAAAGGCCGGCTGCTGCTCAAGTTCCGCCGGCAGGTGGTTGCCGACATCGAGATGAAGTTCCTGCACCACGGCTGGCGCGGCAGCTCCAAGAAGGCACACTGGCAGCGGCCGGAGACCGCCGACCCATCGGTGCCGACTGGGCTGGACCTGAGCGGCGAGGTGCTCAAGCTGCTGCAGGCGCCGAACATCGCCAGCAAGGAGTGGGTGGTCAGGCAGTACGACCACGAGGTGCAGGGGACGTCCGGGATGAAGCCGTTCTGCGGTCAGGGCAATACCGGTCCCAGCGACGCGTGCGTGGTGATGCCGGTTCGCGGCTCTCTCCGGGGGTGCGTGGTGGGGTGCGGGCTCTGTCCCCGCTACGGCCTCATCGACCCCTACTGGATGGCGGCATCGGCGATCGATGAAGCCCTGCGCAATTGCGTTGCAGCCGGCGCGGACATCGAGCGCATCGCGTTGCTTGATAACTTCTGCTGGGGCAGCCCGGACCGCCCGGACCAGCTCGCCGGACTGGTGAGGGCGGCCGAGGCGTGTTACGACATCGGGAAGAAATACCGGGTGCCGTTCATTTCCGGCAAGGACTCGCTGTATAACGAGTTCAAGAGCGAGTCCGGCGAGTCACTGCCCATCCCGCCGACCCTGCTCATTTCGGCAGTAGGCGTCATTCCGGATGCTTCCCGTACGACCACGCCGGACTTCAAGCGTGCGGGTTCGCTTGTCTACCTGTTGGGAGAGACGTTCGCAGAGCTGGGCGGCAGTGAGTATTTCCGCCGGCACCAGGGCCTGGGGCGGGATGTGCCCAAGGTCGATGCGGCGCGCGGGCGCCGGACCATGGTCGTGGTCGGGTCCGCCATCCGCGACGGCGTCGTCACTGCCTGCCACGACCTGTCAGACGGCGGCCTCGGGATAGCGTTGGCCGAGATGTGCTTTGCCGGCGCCATCGGGGCGCGGATTGCCCTGGACAAGGTGGCCGGGAGCCAGCGCTTCAAACGCGACGACTTCCTGCTCTTCAGCGAGTCGAACAGCCGGTTCCTTTGCGAGGTGCCGCTGCGCCAGCGCGACGTGTTCGAAGGTCTGGCCGCGGGTCTGAGGATTCCCTGCCGCGTAATCGGGCGGACTATTCCGGAACCGGATCTGATTGTCGACGGGCTGCGGGGCGACAGGGTCGTGCGGCTCAGCGCAAGCGAGGCCGAGAGCGCGTGGCGCAGGGCGCTGACCCGCCGGCTCTAGAGTTCGATAGCCCGGACCGAGTTCTGTCCGGTCTCCACCAGGAACGGAATGAGTTCCGCGAACGACTTCTTGCGGCGATGATACAGAAACCTCACGAGCATCGCCAGGTTTGTGCCGCTGAGCACGGCGATACGGGGGTGGCTGCGTTTGACCGTGACCCCGGCGTTGGCGCAGCTGGAGCCGAGCATGTCGGCAAAGACAATGACGTCTCCCGCGGGGAGGCTCATGATGGCGCGATCGAGGCGGTCCGGCAGCTCGTCGACCGAGCATTCGCTGTTGGACAAGGCGGTCACGCCTTCGGTATCCTGGACGATGGCCTTCGCCGCCTCCAGTAAGGCAGACGGCAGACTGCCCTGGCCGGTAATGACCGCAGAGACCAATGCCGGTCTGCCTCGCTATTCCTGGTCGTCAATGATGAACGGGTCGATCCGCGGGGACCTGCTCATCACCGACGTGAGCGCATCGTCGAAGACCTTGGCCGGCTGGTAGCCGAAGACTTTGAGGATGTGATTCTTGGCAATCACCTCGAGCACCAGGGCCAGGTTCTTGCCCGGGATGACGGGGATCGTCACTCGCGGTACGCGGACGCCGAGGATGCCGGTCAGCCGTTCCTCGATGCCGGTCCGTTCGTAGTCCATGCCCGGCTTCCAGTGCACGAGCTTCACTTCGACCTCGACCCGCTTCTGAATACGGATGGCGCGCACTCCGTAAAGGCTGTAGACATCGACAATCCCGACTCCGCGGATCTCGATGTGGTGAGCGAGCTCCGGAGTGCGGGCCGCGGAATAGCCCATCACGATACCGGCGCCACGTCGGAGCACCTTGACGAGGTCGTCGGCAATCAGGCGATGGCCCCGGTCCACCAGGTCGAGCGCGCACTCGGACTTGCCGATTCCCGAATCGCCGGTGATGAGCAGGCCGACGCCGAAGACGTCGACCAACTCGCCGTTGACGAAGTCCTTCGGCGCCAGGCGGTAGTCGATGAATGCGGACAGGGCGTGGATGAACGGCGTGGTGTCCATCGGCGTTAAGAGAACCGGCACCCGGAACTCGTCGGCCTCGGTCCTCCAGGCCGCGGACGGATTCAGTCCCTTGGTGACGATGACGCAGGGGGGATGCAGCGCGAGCAGCCGGTGCACCGCTTCGCGCTGCTCGGCGGCCGCCATCGTTCCCAGATATGATAGTTCCGTACTGCCGACGATCTGGATGCGCTCGCTCAGGAACACCCCGGTGTAGCCGGCCAGTGCCATACCCGGGCGGTTGATGTCACCGGTGGTGACGTTGTTGGTCGCGAGTCCCTGTTCGCCGGCCGTGACCTTCAGACCCCACTCCTCCCGCTTCTCGGCGAGGAGGTCGGCGACGGTCATCGGCCCGGATTCAGATTCCACTTGGTGGCGTCGGAGTGTGGTTGGGCCGCCTCCGGTCATGGAACTTGCCCTGCTGCCGCAGGAGCTGCGCGACGACTTTGTCGATGACATCGTTGACCGCGATGTACATGTCCTTGCCCTGTCCGGTGGCGGTCAGCACCCGGTGACTGAGATGGACTTTGGCTTCGGCGACGTCCTTGGCCCCTTCCTTGAGGAGGACAATCTCGGTTTTGATGATGTGGCTGTTGAAGCGGTCGAGCTTTTTGACCTTCTCATCCACGTGCGCCTTCAGATACGGCGTGATATCGAGATGACGTCCGGTGAGTGTTAGGTTCATGAATTCCTCCTATAGAAAGCCTCTGGTATTATCATAAGCTCTCGGCGCCACCGGTCAAGCAGTTCACAGTTCGCGTCTGCCCTCGAGCGCGCGCAGGATGGTCTCGGTGTCGGCCAGATCGAGGTCAGACCCGACCGGCAGGCCGCGTGCGATCCGCGTGACTCGCACTCCCGTGGCCTTGAGCTGCTCGGCCACATAGATGGCGGTCGCTTCTCCTTCGGTGGTCGGGTTGGTGGCGATGATCACCTCGCGGACTCCGGCTGCGGCCCGGGCCACCAGTTCCTTCACGCGCAGGTCGTCGGGGCCGATGTTGTCGATCGGTGAGAGGATTCCGCCCAGCACGTGGTAGAAACCGCGGTGCTGGCCGGACTGCTCCAGGGTAAGGACATCGGCCGGCTCCTCGACCACGCAGACCAGCGATTGGTCGCGGGTCGGATCCGAGCAGATCTCGCAGCGTTCCTCTTCGGTAAGGCTGAAGCAGACCGGGCACGGCCGGAGCTTGGAGCTGGCCTCGATTATGGAGTCCGCCATCTCGCGGGCGACATCGGGCTGCTTGAGGAGATAGAACGCGATGCGCTGCGCCGTCTTGCGACCGATCCCGGGCAGCTTCACCAGCGCCGCTACCAGTTGTTCGAGGGAGCGTCTCAGTGCAACTCCCTTTCGTCGACTTCGCCGAATATGCGATTGACTCGTTCGCGGGTCGCGTCCGGGGCCGGCTTCCTCGAAAGATGGACGGTGAGGCCGATCGGCCGGCCGGCAATCTCGGCCAGGGTTGCCGCGAGCTGCTTCTGGTTTTCCTCGAGCTTCTCGGCCGCCGCCTTGTGCTTTGTCGGGAGCGAGATGGAGAGCACGTCGTCCTTGAGGGATTGCGGGGCCGCCAGCTCCAGAAACCCGGCAAGCATCGGTCGATGGGCGTTGGTGCGAAGTCGGAGTTCGGACCAGAGCGTGGCCATGGTCATGGGGTGGTCGCCGGCAACGGGTGCGCCGGATTCGTCCGGCTGCGCATCCCGGACCTGGGCGGACTTCGGGAGGGTGGAACGGCCCGAGGCCAGTTCGAGCGACATGACCTCGAGCAGCACGCGCGGGAATTGGGTTGAACCGGCCTGGGCCTCATAGGCGGTGATGCCATGGAGGATCCTCAACAGGTCCCCGCGGCCGAAAGCACCCGCCTGGCGCAGCATGCGCTCGACCTCTTCCGGAAGCAGGCTCAGGCCGCTGTTCCGGCCGCCGACCTCGACCGCCAGTAGATCACGGAAGTGCTGTACGACTCCGGAGTAGAATTCGATGTGGTCGTATCCGGACTCGAACAGCCGGGCGATGAAGCCCATCAGCCCGGGCCCGTCTCCGGCCAGGATGAGATCCGCGTAGTCGAAGAACAGCTCGGTTGGCACCAGCCCCAGCAGCTCTTCCACGTCTTCGAGCTCGATACCGTCCGGCCGGTATGCCGCCAACTGGTCGAGGATGCCCTCGCCGTCCCGGATCGCGCCGTCCGCGCGGCGCGCAATCGCCATCAGGGCGGCATCGGAGACCTTGATGCCCTCCTGCTTTGCCAGCCACGCGAGCCGGTCACGAATCTCGGCGGGTGTGGCGCGTCGGAAGTCGAACCGCTGGCAGCGGGAGACGATCGTCGCGGGTACCTTGTGCGACTCGGTTGTCGCGAACACGAACTTCACGTGCGCCGGTGGCTCTTCCAGGGTCTTGAGCAGGGCGTTGAACGCCGACGGGGACAGCATGTGGACTTCGTCGATGATGTAGATCTTGAATCGCCCGGAGCTCGGTGTGTACTTCGCGTTCTCGCGCAGCTCACGCACGTCCTCGACGCTGTTGTTTGATGCGCCGTCGATCTCGATAACGTCGAGGCTGCGGGATGCGGTGATCTCGGTACAGAACGAGCATGTGTTGCAGGGATTGGTTGTCGGCCCTTTCTCGCAGTTCAGGCTCTTCGCGAGAATGCGCGCGGTCGTGGTCTTGCCCACGCCCCGTGGTCCGCAGAACAGGTACGCGTTGGCAAGCCGGCTCTTCTCAATCGCGCGCTTCATCGTGTCGCGGACGTGGTCCTGCACCAGAAGCTCGTCGAAGCGCTGGGGCCGGTACTTGAGGGTGAGGACGCTACGCGCCATGTCCGGTTCCAGCTTTCGGGTTGCTGCCTCGGTAATCGTCAGTCATCGTTCGGCATTGGCAAAGGTCCGGCCGTGCGGGCGTCTTCGTCCGATCAGGGAGAGGGTCGCGCGAGCAGGCGGCTCCAGCCAGGCATACTTACGACTGGCCACCAGTCCGCTTACCGTTGCTACCTTCCGGTCCTGGCGGGGTTCACGGCGGCGGCCATCGCAAGACCCAGCCTTCATCGTCGCCTGACTCGTGGACCTGGTTCGCCCGGGTTCGGCCTCGTGACGCTCTTTCGACCCCGCATAGGCGGGTTTCGGGTTACAGGGGACCGCCGACCCCCCATCTAGCACGACCGGACCGAGAACCTAGCGTGTGAATACCTGCGGGTCCGGGTACATGTTCTGCATATCGACCGTGTCCGCCGGCACTCCGGTGAGCTTAAGCCGGGTGGCGAGGGCTTTGACCGCAGGTCTGTTTATCTCAGTGTTGCGTTGAAGCTCAGGCAGGCGGCAGAATCCGCAGTACTGCGTGCAATACGGGAAGTACTTGGCCAGTATCTGCTTCGCCACGTCGGCCTTGGTTTCGATGATCGCCATGGCGGCATCGGTCGCAATCTTCAGGCGCTTGGGTCCCTGCCGGTAGGACTGCAAGAAGCTTGGGGCAAACCCGACGGCTGCGCCCGGGAAGGGTTGCGAGACGAACCGGGCGAGCGCGCTGTACTGGACGACGCGGTATTGGGTCGTGTCCAGCGGACAGAGCTGCGGCTCGATCACCCAGGCCGCATCGCAGGTTCCGGCGGCGAGTTCCTGCGGGATACTTGAGTACGGCACCTCGGCGAGCTTGACATCCTCCTTGTTCAGACCGATGTTCGTGAGCATGACCGGGATGTAGTCACGTATCTGCGGCGGGTAGATGAACCGGCGGCTCCGGATGTCGGCAGCCGTCTTGACTGGCGACTTGAGCGGAGCGACGATCGCGTCCACCGGTAGAGATTGGCGGAACTCCATTCCCATGAAGACCTGCAGGGTCTCACCTTTGGTCGCGATGTGCTTCAGGACAGCGCTCCATGGAAAGACGCCCACGTCCACCTTGCCGGCAAAGAGGTCGGCAATCGCCTGGTCGGGATCAGAGTAGAAGACCAGGGTTGGGTTGATGCGGTTCTTGACGAACAGGCTCTCGTCTATGCCGACGAGGATCGGCAGCGAAGTGACTGAGCTGTCGCAGGCGAACTTGAGGTCGATCGGCCGATTCTGCTGAATCTGCGGGTACAGGATGACGAACACCAGCAAAGCGGCGAGCAACACGATCAGGAGATTCAGGAGTTTGGTCATGCTTGGGCTTCCTTGCGGTTAGCGACCCTTTCTGAGCTTGTCCGCGGCTTCAAAAGCCCTAAGGGCTTTGTCCTTCTGGTTGGTTTCACGATAGCAGATTCCTAGATTCTGGAACGCATCCGCACTGCTGGGGTCGAGTCTGGTGGCAATCAGCAGGTTGGCGATGGCCCGCTCATAGACTGTTCTCGCCGTCTCCTTCTTGCCTGCATCGGAGAGAGCAGTGGCCAGACCTGTCTGGCTCGAACCCAGCCAGAGGTATGCCTGCTCCATCAGTTGCGGCATTTCGAGACTCAGGAACATGCCGGCAGTATCGGCGACGGCCGCCGTGCCGGCCAGCTTGCGGCCTTTCAGGTTCGGGAAGTAGAGCCAGCTGAACCCTACGTTCCTGCGCCCACTGGCGGCGAGTATGGAGTCAATCGTCTGGGCCAGCTTGCCGGTCAGCTCCACGTGACCCGCATCGACATTTGCCTGGGTCACCAGCGCGAGCGTCGAGTCGAGCCAGGGCTGGGGCAGATTTCCGATTGGCACCACCGCGCCATCAATCACGGCGCGCAGTGACCTCTCGGCCAAGCTGTCTTTCTTGCCCTGGTATTGAGTGATTCCAAGGTTGAAGAGCGAGGTGAAGTCGGACGAGTCGTATTCCACGGCACGGGCGAAGAGCGCCTCGGCCTTGGCCCGGAAGCGCTCCGAGGTGTCCCTGGTGGTCTCGGTCGCGGCGCGGAGCAGGGCCGTACCTGCCCGCGAACTGGCCACGTTCAGGTTGTTGGCGGCGTAGAAGAGCCTGCCGGCGATTTGGGCGACCTCGGCAAGCCGTTTGCTCTCCTTGAGGTCGGTTTCGATGTAGCGTTTCAGTTCGGACTGGTCCGGCAGCCGGCTCTTGTCAATCAGCAGGGATGTGATGTGGCTCAGACTGCCGGTGTTGGTCAGCTTGAGCAGCTTTGCCAGGTCGGCCTTGGCGGCAACAAAGCGCTTCTCGTACGCGGCGATAGCCTGGTCATAGTAGTACCCTGTCGAGTCCCAGCGAACGGCCCTCGCCTCGGCGGTCAGCCAGAGGTTGTCCGGCTTCTGCAGAAAATAGAGCCCAAGCAGGCTCATGGCCTCGGGCGCGCCTGCATCCAGCTTGAGCAGGTCGTCGGCGGTGGCGCGCATGTCATCGTAGCGTTTGAGTGCCGAGTAGATGTTGGCGACCAGCGCGTAGGTCTGGGATTTCGAGGGGTCGACCTTCAGGGCGGCGAGAGCGTAGCGCAGCGCCGGGTCGTAGGCCTCGACGTTGTACTTCGCCCGGGTCGCGCTGATGAGTGCGGTCCAGGCGAGGTACTGCCACTGCTCGTTGGCGCGGATCCTGGCGGCGGCCGCGGTATCCTTCTCAATTGCGGCCACGAAGTTGTCGGCCGCGGCGGTATCGTGATGCAGTTGTTCCTGAGCGAGCCCGAGCCAGAGGTGAATCTGCCCGAGCGTCGCATTGTCCGCGGTCGCGCCGTACTTGTCGAGCGCTTTGGCAAACTGCTCCTTGGCGCGGTCGTAGCGCTGGCCATCGTAGTGGATCCGGCCGCCGCGCATCAGGGCGTCGAGCGGGATATCCTGAGCGACAAGCGGCGCGAACGCCACCGCCGTCAGCAGAAGAACCGCCAGACTTGAGTTCCGGAAACTTGGCATTGTGGTCCTCCTTAGACCTGCTGAAGAGCCGTGGGGTATGATAGCCATTTCACTGGTACTGTCAAATTGCGGCGCGCCGCCCGCGGACGCCTTGTCGCGTTTGACTTATGGGTGGCACACAGCTATATTTACCGCCTGTGTCCCCCGAGGATTCCGTAGTACCAGTTTACATTGAGGACGAGGTCCGCAAGTCCTTCCTCGACTACGCCATGTCGGTCATCGTCGCGCGCGCGCTGCCCGACGTCCGTGACGGTCTGAAGCCGGTCCAGCGTCGTATCCTGTTCACCATGAGTGAGATGGGACTCATCCCGACGCGCGCAACCCGCAAGTCGGCGACCGTGGTCGGTGACGTGCTGGGCAAGTACCACCCCCACGGCGACAGCGCAGTCTATGACGCGATGGTCCGCATGGCGCAGGACTTCTCGCTGCGCTACCCGCTGGTCCACGGCCAGGGCAACTTCGGCTCGATAGACGGCGACGCGGCCGCCGCCTACCGTTACACCGAGGCACGACTCTCGCCGCTCGCGATCGAGCTGCTGCGCGACCTGGACAAGGACACGGTCGACTTCCAGCCGAACTTCGACGAGCGGCTCAAGGAGCCGACCGTACTGCCGGCCGCGTTCCCCAACCTGCTGGCCAACGGCGCAGCCGGTATCGCAGTCGGCATGGCGACCAACATCCCGCCGCACAACCTCGGGGAGCTGATTGACGCCCTGGTCTTGCTGATTGACGACCCGAAGGTCGAGGGCAAGGAACTGGTGAAGAAGGTGCGGGGGCCGGATTTCCCGACCGGTGCGACCATCGTCGGAATCGAAGGCATCAGACAGGCATATGAGACCGGTCGCGGCACCATTATGCTCAGGGGCACGGTGGCATTCGAAGAGGTGAAGGCCGGCAAGGACCGCCTCATCGTCAGCGAGATTCCCTATCAGGTCAACAAGACGACGCTAATCGAGCGGATCGCTCAACTGGTGCGCGAGAAGAAAATCCAGGGCATCGCCGACCTCCGGGACGAGTCGGACCGCGACGGTATGAGAATCGTGCTTGACCTCAAGCGCGACGCAGTCAAAGAGGTCGTGCTCAACCAGCTCTACAAACACACCGAGCTGCAGTCATCGTTCGGTATCATCCTGCTGGTGCTTGTGAACGGCCAGCCGCGGACCCTGGGACTCAAAGCGCTGCTCGAGGAGTTCCTCAAGTTCCGGTTCGAGACCGTAACGCGACGGACCCGGTTCGAGTTGAAGCGGGCCGAGGACCGGGCTCACATCCTCGAAGGCCTGAAGATCGCCCTGAAGAACATCGACGCCGTCATCGAGCTCATCAAGAAGTCCAAAGATACCGACACGGCGCGTCAGGGCCTGATGACGAAGTTCAAGCTTTCCGAGCGGCAGGCCGACGCGATTCTGGAGATGCGCCTGGCCCGCCTGACCGGACTCGAGCGGGAGAAAATCGATGCCGAGTACAAAGACCTGATTAAGGAGATCAGCCGTCTGAAGAACCTGCTCGATTCGCGCAACGCGATGATGGGCGAGATCAGGAACGAACTGCTCGAGGTGAGGCGCCGCTACGCCGACGAGCGCCGGACCAAGATAGTCCGGGGCGAAGCAGAGGAGTTCTCGATCGAAGACCTCATCAAGGAAGAGGATATGGCCGTCACCATTACCCACCGCGGCTATATCAAGCGGATGCCGGTTTCGGTCTATCGCCGGCAGGGGAGAGGCGGCCAGGGGCGTACCGGCGTATCAGTGCAGGAAGAAGATTTCGTCGAAGGCCTGTTCATTGCCTCCACCCACGACTACATGCTCTTCTTCACCGACAAGGGCCGCTGCTACTGGCAGAAGGTCTATGAGATACCGGAAGGCTCGCACGCGGCCAAGGGTCGCTCCATCGCCAACCTGGTCGAGATGGAAAAGGACGAGGTGACGACTTCCTACCTGGCGGTGCGCGACTTCTCGGCCAGGCACTTCGTCTTCTTCGTCACGCGTCTCGGCAAAATCAAGCGGGTGACGCTCGACCAGTTCTCCAACCCGCGGCGCAAGGGCATCATCGCCATGGGTATTGAGAAGGGTGACTCGCTGGTCGCTACCCTGCTCACCTCGGGTTCGGACGACATCCTGCTGGTCACGCGCGACGGCCAGTCAATCCGATTCAGCGAAAAGGACTGCCGCGACATGGGCCGGACCGCGGCCGGCGTGCGCGGCATCAGGCTGGCAAAGGGCGACTCGGTGATTGAGGCCGTCATCGTCCGCGAGAATCAGTCGCTCCTCACCGTGTTCGAGAACGGCTACGGCAAGCGGACCGACTTCGAGGAGTTCCGGGCGCAGAGCCGGGGCGGGTCCGGCGTTATCGCGGCGAAGCCGGTCGAGAAGTCGGGCCAGCTCGCCGCGGCCAAGGCCTGCAGCGACTCATCCGAAGTCATCCTCACGTCCAGGCAGGGCATTGTCATCCGGGTGAATTGCTCAGAGATCCGCAAGTGCGGCCGCGCCACTACCGGGGTCCGCGTCATGACGGTAGAAAAGGGTGACGCGGTCGTGGATGTCGCGCTCATCCTAGAGGAGTCTCAGCCCCCGGCTGAGAAGCAGTAGCCTACGGGCGCGGTTCGTTCTCGGTTCATCGTTCAGCTCCTGGGAGATCACTTCCGTCGCGCGACTGCGGCTGCCTCCGTCCTGCTGGCAGTCGTCCTGTTGTCCTGCGCTCGGCGGGTCGTGAGTCCGTCCGAGCGACCTGCCCGGGTCTTCGTGACCGACGCGCGACTCGACCGTCTGCCGGTCTATGCTGCGGCCGTCAGGGCCCGGCAGGCAATCAGCCCGACCATCTGGCTGGTAACCGGTGACCCGTTCTTCGACCGGACGCTTCACACCCTGAGCGATGGTGCCGCGGCGGAGGCTGTGCTCAGCCGTGCCGGTGTAGATGCCGTAGTTCTGACTCCGGAGTGGCTTTCGCTTGGCCTGCCCCGGCTGAACGAGGTGGTGTCCAGGGGTCGCTACTACTCCTTGTCCGCCAGCGTACTCGGTGCAGGCGGGCAGACCATTGGCCACCCGTTCATGGTGAAGAAAAGCGGGCCGGCGGTTGTTGCCGTGACCGGTATTGCGCTGGACTCCGCGGATGTGCTGACGCACCTGGTCGGGATCAGGTACGCCGCGCCCGTCCTGGCGGCGGGCAAGGCCGTCGCGCTGATGCGCCAGCGGGCTGACCTCGTCGGGGTGATGGTTGAACCCCGGGCCGCCGGTTCGGCGTGGGGCGCGGACTTCACGGTCAACGTAGAGGGGACAGCGGCATTCGCGATGACTCCATCGAACGACACGGGCCGTATAAACTGCTATGACGTGAGCGCGGATGCCGGGCGCCTGGTCGCGCGAACCGTAGACCTGGGTCAGTTCGATCCCGACTCGGATGTGATGCAGGTCCTCGACTCGGTCAGGGCCGCGGTGGATGCTGTTGCCGCCCGCGGCATCTCGCCGCCGAACGGCGTGCCGGATGCCGGGCAATTGAGCGGCATGCTTACCCGGGGTGTGCTGGCCGCGAAGCTCGCCGACGGGTTTGTCTGCGATTCGCTGTTCGTCACCGACTTCAAGGAGCCGCAGGATGTCGGGAGTCTCGTTTCTCTGCTGCGCGACCCGGGACGGCTGGCAATGCTCTCGGTTCAGGGAGACAGGCTGGCTGACTGGCCTGAAGAACTCGTTCTGCGGCCGGGCCTGACCCGCACCAAGCTGAGCCGTGGTCAGACGTACCGCATTGCCACTACCGTTGAGTATCTGCGACGCCACCCGGATATGGCCAGACCGGGCTTCGAGCTCTCAGCCCGGCCGTTCTGGACAATCTGCGTCGACATCCTAGAATCAGGTTCAGCCAGATGAGCAGCTACATCAAACGATTCAAGACCGGCCGGTTCATCTGGACGGTCCTGGTCGCCATCTACTTCCTCATTTTCTTCACCAACTTCTTCCGCGACGCGCTGCCCGGCCGCATGGTCCTGCCGGCGCTGTTCGCGTACGTCTTTGTGCTCTGGTTGTCGTTCGAGTACTACTTCTGCTCACCCTTCTTTCAGTCGGGAGTGGTCGAGCACTCGGCACTGTGGCGGGGAGTATTCGCCTTCTTTGTCTACCCTTTCCTTGCGTATGTCGGCGCCGACTTCATCTGGTGGCACTGGACCCAGATGCCGGTTCCCTTCGTCGTGACCGGCCTGCTCGGGCTCGTCGTCTTCGGCCTTGGTACCTACCTCAGGCTGGTAACGCTGTTCGACCTGCTGAGAATCGCCCAGGTCAAGCCGCCGGCGCGCGGCAGCAAAGAAGAGACGGTGGTGTTGCCCGAGAAGCGTTTCGTCGGCCTCAAGTTTCAGAGGCTGGCACGCCACCCGCGTTACTTCGCCACCCTGGTCCAGCTCACCGGTGCCGCGCTGGTGTTCCGTTCCTGGGGAGGCCTCGTGCTGGCCATCGCGGTCGGGCTGCCGCTGCTGCTTGCGCAGGCCAGATACGAGGACGCACACCTGAGCGACCTGCTCAGGAACGAGTTCAAGACCTACACCGAGTCCGTGCCCGCGTTCTGGCCCCGCTTCCGCTAGCCCCGGTTCGCTCCCCGTCCACCGTCTCGTGCCTCCTGTCTACTGCCTACTACCCACTGCCTCAGCCGTCAGGCTTGACATCGAGTCCGTCCAAGTTACATTCAGGTCAAGGCCAAGCCGGAGGTAAGCATGATCGAGTATCGGCTGAAGAAAGACACGCATGTCTGGCACTGGGCGCACCATTGCTCCAAGTGGCCGACGTTTGACTACGAGGTCCATCACGGCGAGCCCACCTGGGGCGAGAAGTGCGAGGAGTGCAAGCAGAAGCAGACGCCCGAGGACGAAGTAGAATAAGCCGGGCCCGCGGCCGGATTCCTACGACCCGCGCTTCGCGGAATCCAGCGCGGCGTAGACCAGCAGGACGAGCGACACGGCCAGTGCGACCTGGCCCAGCGCGTTGCTGGTCAGTATGAAGAAACGCTGAACCGCGCCCGCGGTCCAGGGAGACTCCCCGAACAGCAACCGGACAGCCGGAAGCCATATCAGCCGGACCGCCAGCAGCAGCGCGCAGGCGGCGGCGACGAGGCTCGCCGCCCGCTGACGCGAACGCCAGACCGCAACCGCCCAGACCAGTCCACCCACCAGGGCGAGGGTAACGAGAGAACGGGCTATGTGGTCCATCAGTATCATGGATGCCTCCTATTGCGTTTGGCCGGGCGTCATTCGCTCCCGGCCGCGGTTACGCCCTGGCCGTTGCACTACCGGGCCGGTTCCTCCGGATCGCTATTCGACCAGAATGTACTTCTGTAATACGGCCCGGCGGCCCAGCCCGTCCTGATGCAGGAAATAGACGCCGGGCACAAGTCCGGATACGTCCACGGCACTGCCGGAAGCGGGCGATGAACGCGGGATGCGCAGGACGGTGCGACCGGACAGGTCAAGCAGCGCCAGTTTCGATTGCGGGCTCCGGAACAGCGATTCCGGGAGTCGCAGTACACCACGGACCAAGGTAGCGCCCGGCATCGGACTGCTCGCGACGGTCGCCCTCTGTTCTTCGATGCCGGCTCTGACTTGGACCATGACTCGATAGCAGTCAGAACTGGTGAAGCTGAGGTTCGTGTCGCGCTCCGGGCCCCGGGCTGAAACAGCGATACCGTGCAGGGGGACATGCCACATGTAGTGACGGCGCCAGGTAGATTCGCTGGTCACCGGCACGCTGTCGTACCAGACTGTGGTGATGACGGTATCGAGGACGTTCTCGCGCAGACACGGGTAGGTGCCGGACGGAGTCGTCACCGTACCGTAGGCATCGACGCTGTGCCGCTCCCTGACCTGGGTGATGACGATAATCGGCAGCATGGTGTCGGTCCACGCGTAGCTTGTTTGCCAGGACTGTTCGTAGGTCAGTGGCAGCGGGGCGGCCAGTGCGTGGGGCTGGTAGGCCCGGTGCAGCAGCGTATCCGTGAACTCGAGACCCATGCCCTCGCAGTCGAATTCGGAGTCGCTCAGTTGAAAGAACGTGTAGGCATTGACCAGGGTCGACTCGCCCTCGGTGGCGTAGGCGACATTGGCACCCGGGAACAGGCCGCCAAAGGGGGTCGCGTTCTTGTCTACAACCGCGTGGTACTGCCGGGCGCCGACGAACGTCGCGGTATCGAAGGTCCAGGAGTTGGGCCCGCCGGCCGAGCCGACGTTCACGGTCGCAATGCCGCTGTTGCGCTTATACAGGAAAGTATCGTTCAGATGCGACGGGATATCGGCGCGGGTGATGGTAATCTGGGCCTGGGCACTTGCGAACAGGACCAGCAGGCACAACGCGGCCGAACGACCGGCCGTCTTCAGCACGTACTCATTCAACATACAATCCTCCTTGGTTGGACGTAATGCCGGGGAAGACTCTCCAGGCCGGGTGCGCAACCACGCCAGGGTCGTACGACGGCCCGAAACTGCTCCGCCCGCAGCACCAGCAGCAGTCTAATACGCGCAAACGTGCATGTCAAGCGACCGGCGACCGCGGGCAGCGGCGAGCGCAAGCCTGTGGCGCTGTACCCGGGCTCGTTCTGGTCGCACGACTTGGGCGACGGGTTGGCAGGGCAGACTCGACTACGCTGCGGGCGAAGCTCACGAACCCGGCGGCATCCGCCTCCAGCTTCGGAGTGGTCGTGCCGCGGTTCCTGAGCCGGTTGCGCCATGCCGCCATGAGCACAGCTCGCCAATGACGCGGCAGCGAGGTTCGGGCCCAGCGGTATGCCTTCTCCTTCGATATGATGGTCCGGTGCTCAGCCGTGTAGAGGATGCGGCAGGCGGTGAGGACAGCATAGGCGTTGTGGCGGAACGCGCTGACCGAACGGTCGCCGGCGTTCTTTGCCATGTCCTCCTTCAGATAGTCAAGTTCCAGGCGCAGGGCCGGCTTCAGTCGGCGCCAGGATACCGGCGGAGCAACTGACCGGGCATCCGGGCCGCAAAGCGTCACTCCGCACCTGCCCACGTTGAGCCAGATGATGGGATTACCGTCCGAACCGTGCCGCACGAGCCTGCCCGAGTAGAAACCGCAGCACTTCGACCGCTTGTCGAAGAACTCGTGGTTGATGACAAAGCGCATGTCGAGACGCCTCACCCACGTATTCGCTCTCGACGCTCGACGAAACCAACGCGCCAGGGCCGTGAACTCCGAGCGGGAAAGGTCCCCGCGGGTTACGACTACCGCGTCTACGTCGCTGCGGCGCCGGTCAAACGTGCCGCAGGTGAGCGAGCCCCAGAGATAGATGCCGACGAGGTTTCGGTCGAGGATAGCCGGCACCTCATCGGCAATACGCCGGAGCAGGTGCGCGAGCCTTCTCGGTACGTCGGGAAGGCGGGGCAGACTCGCGGAGAGTCTGGTCACAGGTCCTTAAAGTAGCGGACGAGCGGCATCGCCACTTGCCCGGCCATCTCACAGGCGCGCCGCGCGACCTACCTGACGATGACCAGCCTCTGGCAGGATACCCCGCCGTCCGGAGCGGCCACCCTGACGAAGTAGTGGCCCGCCGGCTGCCCGCCTAGTGAGAAGCGGTGAGCGCCTCGGCTCAGAAAGCCGCTGAAGAGGGACTGCCGCGCCCGGCCGGTCAGGTCGCACAACCTGACTTCATAGCGTCCGAAGCAAGGGACCGACAGGACGAATTCCGGAGCGGCAGTGATGGTGCCATAATCGCGGACCGGAGTCGGGTTGGCCTGGCGCGGTTCGGCGCTGCCGGTGAAGGGACTGTACTTGGCGACCAGCAGGTCAGAGCCGTGGGTGACCGGATCGGTCACAAAGCCGGCGATGACCGGATTACCGTCACCGTCGCAGGCGACGTCGGCAGCCGCCTCGTTGTCCGGACCGCCGTAGGTTGCGGTCCAGAGCACATTGCCCGTCGAATCCAGCTTCATGGTGAGGCAGTCGTACACATCGTCCACGCCGGTGTAGCCGGCAACGTAGATATTGCCGGCTGAGTCGCAGGCCGCGCCAGTAAGCCCATCATCCTCGTCGAAGTCAAAGGCATTGTCCCAGACCAGGACTCCGCTCGAATCGTACTTCAGGATCAGCGCGTCGCCCGTAGCGGGGTCCTTGCTGGTCGCGCCTGCAACTACAATGCTGTTGTTCGGGTCGACTGCGAGACCGCAGGGGGCGTCGTTGGGAGCGCGGTCGTATACTCGGGTCCAGATGGTGTCGCCGTCCGGCGTGAGCTTCAGGACAAGGATATCGAAGGTTGAGAAATCGCCGATGTAGGCGCACGCTGCGATGTTCCCTGAGGCGTCGAGTGCCAGTCGGTACCCGATTTCCGCGGGCGCGAAGTTGAATGTCCGGGTCCAGATGGTCTCGCCCGCCGGATTGAACTTGGCCAGCCAGAGGTCCAGGTCGATGTCGGTGAGGTACGTGCCGGACACGTAGGAATTCCCGGCCGAGTCAGCCGCAATCCCGACGGCCAGGCAGTCGGGGTCGGTCCGGAGCCACTTGAGGTCGCCGCCGGAGCCGTACTTCGCGGTCAGAGCGTATATCCCCTGGTCTATGGCGAGCGTCTTCCAGGCCTGGCCAAGTCCGCGAGGCCGAAGCAGGTTGGGGCGACCGGCGCTTGCCGAGATTTGGCCAAAGCCGGTCACGTGAATGTCGGCCCCGGAGTCAACGCAGGCGTCGTAGGCGAAGTCATCTGCCCCGGAGTCGTAGGTTCTGGTCCAGATGATATTGCCGGACTGGTTCAACCTTACCACCAGCCAATCCGTGGTCGAACTCGGCCATGCGTAGCCGGCGACGGCGATGGCTTCCGCTCTGGAATCGATTCCGACCCCGGATTCATCAGAACCCAGGTCCAGCCTTCTGACCCAGAGCGTATCCACGCCGGAACCGGCGGCCACGCCCAGAATAGAGGCCAGGATTGCCAGTATCGTTGCTCTCATCGTTTTTCTCCGATCGAACAGCCTTCCCGGGCTGTTCCCGCGGATTAATGCCGCGTCCGGTCCTGTCGGCTCGGACATGGCTCGATTCTACGATTCGCGGGCGGGGGAGTCAACAACGAGGAGAGATCAAGGGGTCTAGTGGTCCAGTGGCCGGAAGCCGTCGGCCGTTAGCCGTTTGCTGTCAGCCCGCGGGCGCGCGGCTTGGGGCTTGTGGCCGCGATGAAGTCCACTCCGCTTCTTTGCCTCTACCTAGACCTCAACCTTAACCTCATCCTGTCCCAGACCTCAACCTCGACCTTGGTCCCTCAGTCAGCAACTGCAACCTGCGAGCCGGGCCGACCTGCCCTGCCTGCCAATCTGCAATCGTCAATCTTGAATCTTCCATGGGGAAGGCTTCCCGAAATGGGGTGCCTGTCCCAATATCTTGACGCGCTTCGGATTCTATTTAGTAAAGTGTCCCCGAAATCCCCTTCAACAAGTGGAACCCCAACCCCTCGGGTGTCTACAGCCCGCCGGTCCTGGCTCTGGATACCGCTTTCCGGCTCGGGCCGGATGAAACCGACTCTTACATCAAGGACGACGGCATTCCGCACTCCTTTGGCATTGACCTGATGCAGGTCGTGCTGAATGGCAAAGTGACAGCGGAAGGGCTTGACAAACAGAGCGCCGGTTCTAGACTTGCGGCGTTAGAGGGACGAGTATGACAGTCGCAATTACCGCGAAGAGGATGCACTGCATCCGAAAGGGAGGAACGTATGCGTAGGAGCAGGTATTTCGGAGCAGCCCTTCTCGGGCTGCTCGTGGTCGCTGCCATTTCGGTGGCAGCAGGGTCGGGAAGGAAGCCGGCGATGGAGAACACGGCCGTCTCCATTAGCCTGTTGACCGATGCTGAAGCTGCACAGCTCAGCAAGCAATTTCCTGAGCTGAAGTTGGGGCGCGGAGGAGAGGTCGGACAGTTCCGGAACGAAGCAATTGGGCGCGCTTTCCCAACCACGGATTTCTACAGGGCCTACGACCTGTCTGTCACGCCGCCACTGCCCCGCATGATTGCGGTAAGCGGCGACACCCAGCTTCCGATGCCCGAGGGCCTGAGCAAATTGCTCGCGCGGTACAGCATAGGCGTCAACGATGACAACATCATCGAGCTGGCCAAGACATTCGTCTTGTTGGCTGTGGGAGACCAGCATTTCCGGCCGCTCGACAGTTTCCCATCAATAGTCTTCCTGGAGGCCAGGAGGATCAAGCAGAGAATAGGCAGCATATCGTGCGAGGCCAAGCTGAAGGTCATAGTCGGCGAGCAGGTGGAGGAGTGGTACTTCGACAGCCGCCACGGCCACCTAAGCTATGTGGAGAGGCGAGTCGCCAACGGGCGCGTCAAGTTTTACGTGCTCAGTTGCGCCGAACCTCGACCGGAGCAACGACTGCTCTACCAGACGCCGTGCATTGACATCGTGGATTCCTTTCCCAGCGGTGCCTACCTGGAATGGCACGGCGCTATTCCCTACTACTATCTCATCGTTGAGAAGAACAATACCGCAACCGGCGACTCGGTGGGGTTCCACGTCTCTGACTTTCCGATAGAATCGACTAACGTCTTCGTACGAGTTCGGGACCCCTGGTTCGATACGACGAGGCTGCTCTTGCCGGTCGAGATGGACTCCGGGCAAGGCACGTGCTTCTGGCCAGCACCAGTTGTATCGACGGGGATGTTCACGGTAGACGCTGGCTATTACAATCCGGGCCGTCCGGAGTCGACATACCACCTGGCCACAGATTCCAGTCGGATCCTCACCATGGAGAGGGTGAAAGACACGTTATTTGCAGGCCCTGACGGGGACACGCTCTCAGTGTACTTCTGCGACCAGTTCTTCTGGTGGCCTCAGTTTCAGATGCAGGAGACGCACGCCGACACCTTTGCGCAGTATGTGACGAGCGCGATGCTGCAAGCGTGGCAGAAGCAGGCGGTTGAGTGGAATCTAGGCACGCCGCCTGATGCGAACCACAATCATCAGGTATTCATTAATGATAGCTTGAACTGGTATCACATGGACGTTGGCGGCGGACCCATCACCGAGTGGGGCGTGGATCGAAAGACCAGTATTCCCTCCATATTCAGATACTCTCGCTCGGTGTGCAGCACGTACACAAGTGAGTCAATACTGGTGAAGTCTGCGCTGGCGCACGAATTCTACCACGGGATTGAGCGATACCTCGACCCAACGAAGATCACGAACACCGACTGGAGGTGGTTCACGGAAGGTCAGGCGAAGTTCATCGAGTCGGCACAGTATCCTGACGAGAACTTCGCCGACTCCGGAGGGTTGAAGAACGGGCTTCGAGACTACGCGGCGGAAGCTAACAACCTCCTCAGTTCCCATTTGAACACCTCTCTGGTTACGCTTTCCCGCTATCCCTTTGACGGTTACCCCTACTGCCTCTTCTGGCGGTACATGTATGAGAACTTCGGCCACGATACCACCGGCATTCAGTTGATAAGGGACTGCTATGCCGAGAACGTCGGGACCAACAACTCCATCGGTCGAGGGAAGGCTGCGATTGACGCGGCGATACAGAATTGGCCGCTGCGTCACGGTGGGAGCATCCTTCCGGGTCCTCCCGACTTCCTGCACACCCTCGACCAGTTTGCCGTCGCGTGCTATCTGAATGGTCCGACCTTCAACAAGTGGAATCCCAACCCCTCGGGTATCTACAGCCCGCCGGACCTGACTCTGGATACCGCTTTCCGGCTCGGGCCGGATGAAACCGATTCTTACATCAAGGACGACAGCATCCCGCACTCGTTCGGTATTGACCTGATGCAGGTCGCGCTCGACACGATTGTCGATACTGTGCTCGTGTCGTTCGTCCGGGACACGGGCGCGGGCAGGACGCTGAGCGCGAGACTGGTCAACGTCTACCCGACGGGTCTCGCCGTGCGCTACAGAGTTGAGCCGCCGATAGAATCGTTGCCTGACTCGTCGACTACTTGGCAGCAGTACAAGCTCCCGACGGCGGGCAAGGAACGGATCTGTCTTGTCGTCACCCGACAAGACACGCTGGACAACTCGGGCTGCGACTACACCGCCAAGTTCTGGGTGAAGAGAGCTGTCGCGGTGACCGAGTTGCTGCCGGCCACCGACACTCTGATGTCCGGCACGCCGTTCACACAAAGGGCTGTCGTGGTCAACCGCGGCTGGATGAAGGAGTCGCTCTATGTGCGGTTCAGGATTGATGCTGACCCTGTGTGGTCGGACAGCCAGCTCGTCAAGTTCCGCCCGGGCCACACGGACACCGTTGTATTCAACCAATGGACAGCGAAGGAGGGCGCCTATAACACTTGCTGCTGGGTCGACCTGAAATCTGACTCTACCCGAAGCGACGACACCTTACATGGTTTTCTGGAGGTCCTCCCCGAGAGGGACGACTTCTGGCACCTGGACTTCGACGGCACGTGGAATCGGGACATGGCCCAGCCTTGCGCCGACTCGGGCATGCAATCGGGCGGCGGCGGTCGGATTCGCCATCAGTGGATCTGCTGCTGGCACGAGAACATCGGCGACACCACCTGGCCCTATTGGTACGGCCACTCATCCGGCTATGCCTGTCTGTCATGGCAAGAGGTCTCTGCGCGGACGTGGGACAGCATGATATCGCCGCGCATCAATCTCGCCGGCTGTGACAGTTGCCGGCTTCACCAGTCCACTTACTTCACGCTGGTCCCACAGACTGGCACCACCATGCAGATGTTGGTCTCCGGGGACGACGGAGCAAACTGGGTTCCCGCCTGGGATTACGCTAGGGATGGAGGTCAACCACCCGACTCCATCAACATATCTCAATACGCCGATAGTAGTAGGGACGTGCGCATCGCCTGGGTTTACGCCGGCCCGGTGCAGAAGGATAAGGCTTGGTGCGTGGACGACGTCGAAATCCGGGGTTCTCCGGCACGGAGCTGCGACGTGGCGGTCAATGGGATAGCCTACCCGTGCGGCGCTATCACGTACGGAACGTCGATTATCCCGCGGGCGTACGTCGTCAATCACGGCATTCAGAGTGAAAGCCTGTTGGTGCACATGGACATCGATGGGAACTCCGCCCAGATATGCGCATCGTTGGCCCCGCACGCCGACACGCTGATAGAGTTTTCGTCTACATGGCTCGCGCCCGGCGATTACACAATGACCTGCTACGTTGAGCTGCCCAACGACTCCGACGAATGTCGGGCCAACGATACTGCCACGATGAGCTTCAGCGTTGTCGCGGATACGTGGATGCCGAAGTTCCCGGTCTACAATGGACAGGGGATGGGGTCCGGCTCGTGCATCGCTGCTGTGGACACGAACCGCATCTTTTGCTCTCCAGCGCACGGCACCAAGACAAGGGGGTACGCCTTTGCGAAGTACCTGGTCGTGGAGGACCTCTGGAAAACGCGGAGGCCCACAGTGAACAAGTTCCTGGCTGGTTCAGCGCTGGCGTATCCAGGGAGCGGCGACGTCATATACGCCATTCGAGGCAACGGCTACAATACATTCCTGGGGTATCGGCTTGGCGACAACGCATGGGAGACGCTCCAGCACGTGCCTAAGAAGCTCGGCCGCGGCTCGGGCCTGGCCTGTCTGAATCCCGACTCTGTCTATGTCCTGATAGGGGCTAACAGCGGAACAGCGTTGAAACGCAAGTTCTACCGCTACGACGTCGGACGCGATACATGGGAAGAACGCGCGTCCACGCCCGGCCCGATTGGGAAGGGCGGGCGCTTGGTCAGTGCCGAAGGACGCCTGTACGCACTGGCTGGTGGGGGGACCAACGGTTTCTACGTGTACTACCCCACGCTGAACCACTGGGACTCGCTTCCGCCAACTCCGGTTCCGGTCAACTACGGTGCCGCCTTGGCGCATGACTCACTGACTCGCATGATCTACGCCTTTTTCGGCGGTTACGATACGGCCTTCTACGCCTTTCACGTGGGCGACGAGGCGTGGCATCAACGCCGTCGCGCACCTGCCGAAGTCCGAGGTGGCGCTTGTCTCACGTACTGCGACCACGCGGTGTATGGCGGAGTGGGCATCGGAGGGAACCACAGCTTCTGGCGCTACTCGCCTCTGTATGGCGGTTTCTTCGCATCTGACGGCAGCGGAGCGGAGTTGACTGCTCCGGCAGAGGTGCTTCCACCTACGACAACGCCCGTCGCGGGTGGCCGACTGGATCCCGGAGAACTGCTTACCTATGACCCGACCGATAAACACACACCCCAGTACTCCCCGAATGGCCTCTGGATTGCGTACACTGCGGAGGACTCTGCAAGCGAGGGCATCGGTCTCTATCGAATACCAGCACTCGGTGGCATGGTCGACACCCTGATTCCTGACAGCTTCTCATGCGAGGACCCGAGATGGGCGCACAGCGGCAACTGGCTGGTTGCAGTCGGCGATGATGGACTCTACAAGGTGTCCAACGGCACCCCTCCCATGCGGCTGGTCGATGGAATCATCGCCGAACCCCGCGTGACTCAGGATGACTCGTGGATTCTCTACCAAGAGTGGGACCCGAGCGATCGGACACACCACGCTCACAAAGTGCGGCCCGTCGGCACTGGTGACACGTGCCTGACGCCGGGAACCGGCGAGTACCTTGAGCCGCAGCCAATGACCGGCGCCGACTTCGCGTGCGTCAGGCTCAAGGGCGAAGTGTACCAGATCTCCAAGCAGACAGGCGGGCAGGAGACTTGGCTGACGTCAGATTACTCCAACAACTCCAGTATCGATGTGTCTCCCGACGGGTTGTGGCTGACCTACGAGAAGCTCGACGAGTCCGGCTACTGGCAAGTGTACAAGGTGCGCACGGATGGTACCGAGGAATCCAGAGTCACCGACGGTACATGCCACTGCGAGACGCCGGTCTTCTCGCCCGATGGGCGATTCATCGCGTACACGAAATGGCCGGATGGGTCCGAATACAGCCAGGTCTGCTACAAGGATACCAATAGTGCGACCGCTGAAGTGGCGCTGAATTCCCCCGATGCTATGCGAGAGAATCCCTGCTGGTCGCCGGACTGCCAGTACATAATCTACGAGTTGACGACCGAGTCCGGTACGCCGGCGCTTGCGCCTGGTCACAGGAAGCGGTTGAAGCAAATCGGCCGCGCACGCACGCACATCAAGCATCACGATGGTATTGCGGGTCTAGGCATAATCCCCAGGACTTTCGCGCTCTATCAGAATCGGCCCAATCCGTTCGGCAGGGCCACGACCATCCGCTATGCGCTGCCGAAGTCGTCTTTCACGGAACTCAACATCTACGACGTTGCTGGAAGAACCGTCACCCGGCTTGTGCAGACCCAGCAGAAGCCGGGCTACTACTCGATTGCGTGGAAGGGTACCGACATGAGCGGGCGAAGCGTCGCGGCCGGGACCTACTTCTACGTGTTGAAGTCGAACGGCAAGATCGCACAGAAGAGGATGCTGCTGGTCAGGTAGTTTCTCTGGACTGCGGCCTCAAGGGTCGTTTTCGGCAGGCTGCCTGCGGAGACGCGGGCAGCCTGCTTTTCGCGGGGGCTCAGCCGGGCTCAGCGGTGTTGAGCTGAGAAACCGAAGGCTCGGCTGAGCGCGGGGTGGAGGAAAGCGCGTCGATCCCAGCCGACCGGGAAGGCAGTCCTCGGGATAGACCCGGAGGCAGACCTCGGGGGGAAAGCGGGACACTTCCCATGTTACGACCCGCCGCCAATGACGAGCCTGGCTCACGCGCCTTCGTGAGCGGGACTCTACCTTCGGGCACGCGCCAGTCAAGTTGACGCGGACACGTCGACGACAGGTCTCGGCCATATCCTTCGTCCTTTGTCCATGGTCCTCGGTCTTCGGTCGAAGTCGATATCCGTTGTCCGGGCGGGAGTCACTACGGGTGAGGCTGCAGAAGAGACTGCGGGTGAGATTGCGGGTATGACGGCGGGGGTGACTGCGGGTGCTACTACGGGAGTCTTTACGGGAGAGGCCGTGGAGGTCACTACCGGTATCACGGCGGGAGTCACGACCGGAGTGACAACCGCTGAGGCTGCGGGTATGACGGCGGGGGTCTTTGCGGGTGCCAGAGCGGAGGTGACTCTGGACATCACGGCGGGGGTCTTTGCGGGTGTGACTGCGGATGAGACTGCGGGCATGACGGCGGGCGTGACAACGGGTGCCACAGCGGGAGTGGCAACGGGAGAGACTACCCAGGGGACTGGTCCCTCGGGGGGGGAGTGAGTCCTGGGAAAGTTGCACTTTTTCCCGGGAAAAAGCGGATAACTATATAGGAGCTACATTGTGAGCAGACGACATTGCCAACCTCCGCATCGCGGCAGTTTGCATCGACCGCGGTCGTGGTATTGTGAACGAGCGGAGGCGAGCCGCGATTCTACAGGGCTGTAGGATGGAAGGAACATCGGTTTGGGCTGATAAGCCATTCCGAATCAAGGATTTGAGTCTGATCGACCGACATGACTCCCTCGCCTGGGAGATGGCTTAACGGACAGAATAGAGCATTCAGTGGAGAGCAGACCGGGATGCAGTCTCGATGGCTGCTTCGCAGGCGGTCTCGTCTTCTGCTCTCCGGGAAATCTCCTTGAGAGCCGGGCGTGTAGCGTGGACCGGAGTCCGGTCAGGAGCGGTCCGAGGAGTGGTGAGAAGAGCCTGTACGATTGCCCGGTGAGGAGTCCGCCAATCAGTTTTCCGAACTGCAGTCAGTGCAGTCTCGCAGACAGCTTGTGGATGAGTTCCCCGGGTTGTCTCCCGATCTGCCATCCGCACTGAGTCATCAACATTGCCGAGGGCCGGCCCGGACTATTCCTTGAGACCGGAGCGGGCCTGGGACTGGATTATCTGTTTCTGGGCAGCGAAGAAGAGGAGAATGAGCGGGATGACGGCGAGTGTGGTCGCGGCCATTAGCAGGGTGTAGTTGGTTGTCTGTTCCCGCGAGAAGTAGGCAAGCCCGACTTGCAAGGGCCGTATCTTGTCGGAGTTGGTGACAATCAGCGGCCAGAAGAAGGAGTTCCAGGAGGCGATGACGTTGAAGACTACGATGGTTACGAGGGGAGCCTTGCAGAGCGGCAGGACAACCCTGCGCAAGGTCGTCCAGTCCGAGCAGCCGTCGATGCGGGCGGCATCGAAGAGGTCCTGCGGTAACTGGCGGATGTGCTGCCGGAGCAGGAATATCGCGAAGATGTTCACGGTCCACGGGACGATCATCGCCGCGTAGGTGTCAATCCAGCCGAGCTTGTAGAGGATGATGTAGGAGGGCACGAGGTAGACCGGGAGCGGAATCATCATCAGGGCAAGGAAGCCCATGAAGAGCACCTCGCGGCCGGGGAAGCGGAAGCGGGCAAAGGCGTACGCGGCCATGATGCCGGTGGCGAGCACGCCGAACAGGCTGAGGGCGGTTACGAGCACCGTGTTCGCGAAGTAGCGCCAGAGCGGGATCTGCTGGAACACGTCGCGGTAGTTCGAGAACTGCATGGATGAGGGCCACCACGTTGGCGGGAACTTGAGTGCCTCCAGCGGCGTCTTGAGCGAGGTTGAGAGCATCCAGTAGAAGGGCAGGACCATGGCAAGACCGCCCAAGATGAGCAGTAGATGGATGGGGAGGTTCCTCAGCCTCGGGCGGCTGGAGTGACCAGTTCCCAGTGACCAGTTCCCAGTGTCCGGACCTCTTGGTGTCTTGGTGTCTTGGTGGTGAGATTCCGACATGTCCTATCCGTATTGCACTCGTCTTTCGAGGAAGACGCGCTGGAGGATGGTGAGGGCGAGGATGATGGCGAAGGCAATGAAGGCGATGGCCGCACCGTAGCCGAGGCGCCAGAGTTCGAACGAGGTCTCGTAGAAGTAGTACATCACGACCTTGGTTGTCCCGAGCGGGCCGCCGGCCGGTGGGCCGGTCATTATCCAGACCTGGGCAAAGGTTTCGAACGCGCTGATGCCGGACATGATGAGGACGTAGTAGGTCGTGGGTGAGATGAGCGGCCAGGTGATGCGCCGGAACATCGCCCAGCGTCCGGCACCGTCGATGCGCGCGGCTTCGTAGTAGGACTTGTCGATGTTCTGGAGCCCGGCAAGGAAGATGACGACGTTGTAGCCGATGCCTTTCCAGATGCCCATCATCACCAGCGAGAGAAGCGCTATGGACGGACCGCGCAGGGCCGCGGGCAGTTGGACCGACGGGCCGGCGATAAGCCGGAACAGGCCGCGCGGGTCCTGGAGCCAGCGGATGCCTGCGATGTGAAACCAGGAGAGGACGTAGTTCAGGAGCCCGCGGTCGGGCTGGAGTATCCAGCGCCAGACGACCGAGACCGCGACAATCGAGGTGACGACAGGCAGGTAGTAGATGGTGCGATAGGCACCGAGCCCGCGGATCTTCTGGTTGAGGAGGATGGCGATGAAAAGCGAGATGAAGAGGATGAGCGGCACTTCGAACAGGACGTACCAGCCGGTACTCGCGAGCGACTGCCAGAAGACCGGGTCGCGCAGGACCCCGGCGTAGTTGCCCAGACCGACAAAGGCGCGGGCACCGGCCATGCCCCAGTCGTAGAGGCTCATGCGGACCGAGAGGCCGATGGGCAGGACCCGGAACGCGAGCAGGATGACGAGCGCGGGCAGCAGCCAGGCAAAGCCGGACAGGGCTTCGCGGGTGCGGCGAGTCACGAGGATTTCACCACAAAGACACAAAGGCACGAAGAGAATCGGGCGGCATGGAGGAGCATGGTCTTACCACTGGGGCGAGTATAGCAGGAGCGAACAAGTGGTCAAGAGGTCCAGCCAAAGTGGCCCAGTGGCCTAGTGATCAGGTGGTCTAGTGTGGCATCCGATTCCGACACTCGAACACTCGACCACTGGAACACTGGATCACTCTCGGTTCGCTTGCGCTTGGGCGTGAGCCTCGTACAATCTACCCATGAGGCGCGGAGTCGCGAGCATGCCCCTGCACTGGGGTAAGGCGCCGGCATGGCTGTTCCAGCGGATGGTGAAGCTCTGCCGGGCCGTGACCGAGATCGTGGTGTCGGACTACGGCGCGGACGAGCTGCTCCGGCGGATCTCCGACCCGGTCTGGTTCCAGAGCTTCGGTTGCGTGCTCGGGTTCGACTGGCATTCGTCGGGAGTGACCACGACTGTATGCGGCGCGCTCAAGGAGGCAGTGAAAGGGCAGGAGGAGAGCCTCGGGCTCTACGTGTGCGGGGGGAAGGGCGGAGCATCGCGCAAGACACCGGCTGAGATAGAGGGCTTTTCCGAGCGGTTCGGGCTCGACGCAGACCGACTGGTGAAAGCCAGCCGGCTGAGCGCTAAGGTCGATTCGGCGGCGCTGCAGGACGGGTTTCAGATCTACCAGCATGTCTTCATCGGCACGACCGAAGGGCGCTGGGCAGTGGTGCAGCAGGGGATGAACACCGACACGCGCTGGGCCAGACGATACCACTGGCTGGCCGAGGGCTTGCAGGACTTCGTGGTCGAGCCGCACGAGGGCATTGCCTGCGACTACAGGGGCGAGCCGCTGAACATGGTTGCGGCTGAGGCCGACACTGCGCGCCACGCCGTAGTCGCAATCTCCCACCGTTCGCCGGACGTGACCGTGAGAGAGTTCGAGAGGGTCAGGATTGCAGTGGCCGACGGCACCGAAAACAGGGGGCAGCCGGTTGGGACGGAAATCCTCGGGGACGGCCCACAACGGGACAGCCCGCGTGTTTCCGGCAGTGCCGAAGCGGCCGAAAACGGGGACAGTCCCAGGGAGGGGACACGTCCACGGAGCGACGCGACGAACGCGTCGCGGATGTGTCCCCAGCATGAGGACGCGCGGTGCAGTCCCCGTTTTCGGGCACTGGGAATGCCCGAGCGGCATCCGGTCGGGCTTGGAGACGTCAGCCCCGGGTATCTGCAGAAGGCGCTGGTCGGTACGTACGAGAAGCCGCCCGAGGATTTCTCGGCCCTGCTGCTGCAACCCGGTGTCGGGCCGAAGACGATACGTGCGCTTGCCCTTGTTGCCGAGGTGGTTCACGGCGCTCCGCTGAGCTTTCGTGACCCGGTCACGTATTCGTTCGCGGTCGGCGGCAAGGATGGGTGGCCGTACCCGGTAGACCGGAATGCGTACGACCGTTCGGTCGCGTTCCTCGAAAAGGGAATCCGGGAGGCGAAGCTCGGCAACAAGGAGAAGCTCGACGCATTGAGGCGGCTGGAGTCGTGGTCAGCCGCAGTAGGAGCGAGCGAAGCTAGAGGCGAGAAGCTAGAGGCCAGAGCGCAGAGCAGTTCCTTACCTCATCCACGGGAGAAGTTTGAATGACCTAATGTCCGAGGCTTGTGGCTTGAAGCTTGAGGCTCTGCGATGCTGAGTCGCAGGTTCCCGAAGGAGTTTGTCGAGCGGTACTCGCAGTTCATCCCGGACTTTGACGCGTTCCTGAACGCGATGCAGCGTCCGCTCCGGAGGACGTTCCGGGTGAACACGCACAAGGCCACGCGGGAGCAGGTGCTGGAGTTGATGGCCGACCTGCATCCTGAGCCGTTGCCGTGGTTTGAGCTGGGGTTCAGCCTCTCGGATAATGGGAACAGTCCCGGGGAGGGGACACGTCCACGGAGCGACGCGACGAACGCGTCGCGGATGTGTCCCCAGCGCGAGGACGCGCGGTACAGTCCCCATTTTCCCAGCCTGGGCAAGAGGATTGAGCACTTTGTCGGGCTCATCTACGTGCAGGAAGCCGCGTCGATGGCGCCGCCGCTCGTGCTGCGGCCGCAGCCGGGCGAGCGGGTGCTGGACATCGCCGCAGCGCCCGGGTCCAAGACCACTGAGATGTCGGCGATGATGCAGAACACCGGCCTTATCGTGTCCAATGACCCATCGCCCACGCGAGTGCGGGGTCTCATCGGCAATGTGGACCGTGCCGGGTGCCTGAACGTAGTCGTGTGCCGAATGGATGGTGCGTCGTTGGGCAGAGCCATTGCCGGCACCTGTGACCGCGTGCTGGTCGATGCTCCGTGTTCTTCTGAGGGGACCATACGCAAGTCAGCCCAGGCATTGGACCATTGGTCGGTCCCCGCCATCGAGCGGTTCCCTTCGATTCAGAAGCGGTTGATACTCGCCGGGTATCATGCACTGAAGCCTGGCGGAGTGATGGTCTACTCGACATGTACGGTCGCGCCTGAAGAGAACGAGTCGGTCGTGATGTACCTGTTGACCAGGCATCCTGAGGCCGAGGTATGCGAGGCCGAACTGCCGGGCCTTGTGATGCGGCCGGGTCTGCGCGAATGGGGCAGAGAGCTGTTTTCAGAGGCGGTAGGCCGATGCCGCAGAATCTTGCCGCAGGACAATGATACGGAGCCGTTCTTCATTGCCAAAATACGGAAGGGCGACTCCTCACCTGAACTCTCTCCTTTTAGAAGAGAGGGCGAGCAAAGTGAGGGTGAGGAGGAGGCAGGAAGAAAGACGCGGCGAGGATGAACCGGCGCGTGCGGGAGTTCTGTGAGAGGTTCGGCATTCCGGCCGAAGTCTTCGAGCGGCTCGCGACGCTTGAAGAGCAGGAGACCGTCTTTGTCGGCACGCCCGAGGCGATGAGCTTCGATGCGGTGAGGCCGATGCGCCGCGGCATCAGGCTGGCAAGGGTCTATCCTTACTCAGTGAAGCCGACCACTTTCGGCATGCAGGTGCTTGGAGCGCAGGCAAGCCGCAACCGGATTGACCTCAGTGACGAGCAGGCCAAGCTGCTCATCAATGGCGGAAGTCTGAACGTGGACACAGGGGTTGCCAACGGGTTCGTATTGCTCAGGTGGCGCGGCTTTGTGGTCGGGGTCGGGTTCTACAAGCGGCCGGTACTCAAGTCCCAGATTCCGAGATTCCGGGCGGTTGAGTGAAGGCAGCTTCGTCCAACCAACCTCCCTGGCGGAGCGCTTCGTAAAGCACTATGCCGGCGGCTGTTGCGACGTTAATCGAGTTCTTGTAGCCGAAGACCGGTATCTCGACGACCGCGTCGCAGAGCTCGAGGACAGCTTCGGACACGCCCAGCGCCTCGTTGCCCAGCACGAGCGCGACCGGGAAGTGGCAGTTGAACCGATGATACCGCGATGCGCCGCGCACCGTTTCGACCGCCACAACTTCTGCCCCGCTCCATCTGAGGTCAGCCAGCGCTGAGGCGGTGTCGACGAACCTCCGCCACGGGACCGAGTCGGTTGTGCCGAGTGAGGTCTGTTCGAGTTTGTGGTGCGGCGGGTATGCCGTATATCCGCACGGGATGACCTCGGCAGCGCGCGCCGCATCGGCCAGCCGGAATATCGAGCCGACGTTGAAGGCGCTGCGCAGGTTGTCGAGCACGATGTGAATCGGCCGGCGCGGGAGCCGGGCGAACTCCTCCGGCGGGAGCTCGGAATCACGCGTCCTGACCTCGAAGCGAGTCTCGATGCCGTCGGGTGCGGGTCTGCCTTTGAGCGAACGGCCGCGGTGCCGCGGCGGGCCCTGCGTGCGGGGGCGCCTCACTTGAGGCCGAATGACCTGCGAATCGCCTTCTGCTGGGCAGGGGAGAGGCCGGAGTGCGAACCGAGCCTCAGCACAATCTCGGCCGCTTTCTCGGTCAGCTCGATGAGGTCGAGAGCCGCGGCGGCGGTCGGGCCGACCGCGACGATTCCATGCATCGGCCAGATGACGGCTGAGGCGTGCTCGATTGCGCAGGCGGTTGCTCGTCCAAGCGCCATGGAACCCGGCGGCAGCAAACGGATCGCCGTCAGGCGGTCCCTGAGCAGCAGCGGCCCCTCGGTGTGCGCGCCGAGCAGCCGTCCGACAAGCTGCTTTGGGTTCGGCAGGAGGTGCGTCAGGGCGATGAGTGCGGTCGGGTGGGTATGGACGACAACCCGGTCGTGGTGGCGCAGCCTCGCGAGCACGTCGTGGACCGCGACGTGGGTAGGCAGCTCACTCGACGGTTTGGCTCCCCTGGGTACGACCGAGTATGACCTGTCGCCGGCGCCGAACCGCAGCACGCAGAGACCCTCGGCAGGGCTGCGGGCAAGGTCGCGCATTCTGACGTTCGCCCGCTTCACGAGCAGCGTGCTCACCGCCGGCCAGGCCCCGAGCCTGACCGAGATGTTGCCCGCGTTTGCCTCGGCCCAGCCACGGCGAGCGAATTCGGCCGCGACCGTAGCGACATCGTCGGCATGCGGTTTGACCATCTTCTCCATCTCGCTTGCAGATGACCCGGCATTCATGCAACATGATATTGCCGTCGAGATAGGCCGCTGTCAAGTCAGTCATTCGGTCAGTCATTCGGTCCCTGAATCCGACAATCAACCACAGAGGGCACATAGACCCCGAGGATGCAGCATCGAAGACGGGTCTTCACCTGCTCGATGTCTGTGGCCTTTCCGGCTGGTTCAATGTCGGCTCTGTGGTTGCATCGGGCGCAGTTGACTTGGGATTCTGGTTTGCTAGAACTTTTCCGCCGATGACACCAACCAGCGCCGGGCTCTGCATCGCTCTCCTGACTTGCTCTCTCCTGCCCGGCTGCGGCGGCGCACCGTCACCGGCGACCACAGCGGCCGGCCACGACTCGACGGTGCCGGTGACCGAACAGGAAGTATCCGTCCCGGCTGCGGTGACTCAGGTCGAGACGTTGGGCTCTGTTGTTCCGGACAGGACTTCTCCGGCCGCGCCCGCAACCGAGTCCATACCCTCAACCATCAGCAGAGCGTTCCCGGGCGCACGGTCGGTCCGTAGCTTAGCCGAGCCCTTTCCGCATCGGGTAATCCGGGATAGCGCCGGCGCAGTCCTCGGCTACGAGGGCTTCTCGGACAGCGCGGGCGTGACTGCGCCGGGCTACGGCGGGATGGTACCGGTGCAGGTGTTCTTTGATTCGCGGGGCAGACCGGTGCGCATCTTCGTACTGGACAACTGCGAAACCCCGGCTTACCTGGACCTGGTGCTTCGGTCCGGACTCCTCGATTCCCTGCTGGTGTGCGACCCGGCCATGCCGGAAAGCGTGGACGCGGTGACGCTCGCCACGACCAGCTCGCGTGCCGTCATCTATGGAGTGACCGGGCTCGCGGCCCGAGTCGCGACCGAGGTCGTAGCGAAGCCCGGCAGTCGGGTTCGTTGACTCGCCTTTGCGTGGCCGATAGAATGTAGTCCTGCCTGAACCCTTGAACATCAACCAGACGCTCCTTCTGATTAAGCCTGACGCGGTCAGGAAGCACTACATCGGCGAGATACTCGGCCGGCTGGAAGCAGCCGGGTTCGCGGTGACGGGGCTTGCGTTGCGACGACTGGACCGCGAGCAGGCCGAGGAGTTCTACGCGATTCACCGCGGCAAGGAGTTCTTTCCCGGGCTCGTGGAGTTCATGACCTCCGGGCCGCTGGTGGCGGTGCGGCTTGAAGCCGAGAACGCCTGTCAGCGGGTTCGCGAGTTCGTCGGCGCCACTGACCCGGCCCGGGCGGCTCCGGGCACAATCCGAGCCGATTTCGGCACGTCGGTCCGAACCAATGCAGTTCATGCATCCAATCCCGAAGAGGACGTCCGCCGGGAACTGGAGTTCTTCTTTCCCGGGTCGGGCGATACCAGGAGGTAAAGTGAGGAAAGCACTGCTGTGCTTTGTGATTCCCCTGCTGGCAGTTGCCGGCACCATCAACCAGACGTTCACCTTCTCGCCCGGGGAGGTGGAGTTCACCCGCGTCGACGGCTACGACCTTGCGAGCCTGCGCGGCTACGTTTCGACGTCGGCGCCGGGCGAACCGATCATCCCGCAGGCGATCTTCACGTTCGTAATCCCGCCGAACGCGACCGTGACGAACGTCGAAGTCGTCGATTCAGAGCAGACGGAGCTGCCCGGCACCTACAACCTCTATCCGGCGCAGACCCCGCGGCCGCTGAGCACCAAATCGGAGCCTGCGTTCGCGGTCCAGAACCCGGCCGTGTACGGGTCGAGCGCCCCGTATCCGGGCAGGCTGGTCGATTTCGGGTATACCGGGACCAAGACCGGCTACCGGCTGTGCGGTGTGAACGCCTATCCGCTCCAGTACACGCCGGCGACCGGCAAAGTGACGGTGTACACCTCGCTCTCCTTGCGCGTGACCTACAAGGAGAACTCATTCGCGGCTACGCCGCTCAGTCGGGTCCAGCGTGACGTGGCCGGACAAGAACTGCGCGGCTTTGTTGCCAACCCGTCCGACGTCACGAAGTACGCGCCGCCGCTGCGCCAGACCCTCTCTGGCGACGCCGAGTACGTTATCATCACCGGCGACAGCTACGTCTCGACGCTCGAGCCGCTGGCCGACTGGCTTTCCTGCAAGGGTTTCGTCACCGTGTTCAAGACCGTGTCCTGGATTACGAGCAACTACTCGGGCTACGATACGCAGGAGAAGGTCCGCAACTTCATTATCGATTACTACACGAACCACGGGACGATGTGGGTGCTTCTGGCCGGCGCCAATTCGGTGATACCGGCACGGCGCGGCCGCTCGGTTGTCAGCGGCGAGACCGGCAACATCCCGGCCGACCTCTACTACTCGGACCTGCAGTGGTCGTGGGACGGCGACGGCGACCATATCTACGGCGAGGCCGGCGATGACACGGTTGACTTCTACGCGGACGTCTATGTCGGGCGCGCTCCGATAAACAGCGTTGCGACTGCTCAGACGCTGGTGAACAAAGTCTTCGGGTACGAGAAAGCGCCGGACACGGCCTACATCAGGAAGGCCTACCTGCCGTGGGTGACCCTCTGGACCGGATACACCGGGCAGGTGGTTTCCGATACGATTGCGGCCATCACGCCGGACGGGTGGACCGATACCGAGGTCAATTCGCCTACGCAGGCGGCATTCAAGAACGCCATCAACTCCGGCTACGGTGTCTGCCACGCGGCAGCGCACGGCGACTATGACGGCTTCTACACGGCCGGCGGCACGCCGATATACAAGAATACCGACGCTGCTGCGCAGACCAACGGCATGGACAAGCTCGTCATCATGAACTCGATGGCCTGCATCTCGGGCAACTTCGAGAACCCGAGCTGCCTGTCGGTTACGCTCCAGAACAACGCCAATGGCGGTTCGGTGGCAAACATGATGAACTCGCGTTTCGGCTGGGGTACGCCGCCGACAATGGGACCGTCCGAGAAGCTCTGCGTCCGTTTCTATGACTTCTTTATCCAGAAAGACTCCTGGCTCTTGGGTGTAGCCCACGCACGCGGCAAAGACGTCTATGCGAGCCTGCCGCAGAACCAGCAGGTCTGGCGCTGGTGCTTCTACGACTACAACCTGCTCGGCGAACCGGCGATGGGTGTCTGGAGCGACGTGCCGGCCGCGCTCACCGTGACGGCTCCCGACTCGGCGCCGACCGGGGCGTCGGTCATCCGCGTCAACGTTGCCAGCGGCGGCGACCCGGTGGACGGAGCCTGGGTGGGCCTGTACAAGCCGGGCGAGGTCTGCACCCGGGCCCGCACGATTTCCGCGGGCAACGTGGACGTCCTGATTGCGCCTGCAACTGCGGGTTGGCTCTACGTAACCGCCTATGGCCAGGACAAGCTGCCCAGGACCGACTCGGTCAGCATCTACACCGCGCCGCCGGCTCCCTACCTGTACGTGCAGGGTACCTACATCGATGACGGCGGCAACCACCAGCTTGACCCGGGTGAAACCGTTGACCTCTACGTCACGCTCAAGAACTTCGGCAATGCCGCGGCGACCGATGTCGCCGCTACCCTGCGGCAAAACTCGGTCCACATCACGCTGTCCGATTCGACTTCATCCTACGGTACGTTGAGTGCCGGCGATACCTCCAGCGGCGACCGCTACCAGTTGACCGCAGCCGGCAACGCGCCGCCGGGGTCGCAGGTTCAGTTCACCTGCCACGTCACCAGCAACGAGGGTTCATGGGACCCGACCTTCACCCTGTACATCGGGATACCGCCGACCCCGGGCGCGGTCGTGATGACCCACGATACCGGCTACTGCAAGCTCTCGGTTACGGCGCTCGGTTCCATCGGCTACGACGCGCCGCCGTCGTTCCTGGGCGGCTCGGGGTTCTGCTATCCGAAGACCGCGGCCTCGAAGCTCTTCTTCTCGAGCCTGGCCCTCGGCAACAGCGCCTCATACATCGTCGACCGTTTCTACGGCAAGCCGGCCTCAAGCTACAACACCGACTTCAAGCTCAAGGACAGCCTCCGCGTAGTCTACCCGCCGGGTTCGGGAGACGAGCGGTTCCGGTGTATCTTCACGGACTCTGCCCACGCGGCACGCAAGAACATCACGGTTCACCAGAACTCATATGCCTGCGCGGACTCGGGCTATGATGACTTCGTCGCGCTCGTCTACGACATTCACAACAGCGGCACGAGTGCAGTTGACAGCCTGTACGCGGGCGTGTTTGCCGACTTCGACGTCGGGCCCGATACTGTTGACCAGGTCGCGTCAGACACGGTGCGCAGGACGATGAGCATGCGCCAGGTCAGCAGCGCCAATCCGACGGTCGGCGTGAAGATTCTCGCTCCGCAGTCGTTCAGCAACCTGTCCGGAGTAGACCACAAGATTTACGTCTATCCGACGGACACGGCCATGACCGAAGACATGAAGTACCGCTTCCTCAACGGCACCATCGTCCAGCGCAACTCCAACCATAACTACGACTGGTCAATCTGCACCGCGGTCGGGCCCTTTGACCTGCCGGCAGGGCAGACGTACCGGTGCGCGTTTGCCTTTGTTGGCGGCACCTCGGCGGACAACTTCGCCGAGAACGCAGACTCGGCCCAGTCCTGGTACGACAACCTGCTCGGCGTCAGCGAACCGGAAGCCGTTACCGCGGTCAGGAATTCGGCCGCGATTTCCTGCGTGCCCAACCCGTTCTCGCGCTCAGTCACTGTCCAATACAACGTGCCGGTTGCCGGCAGAGTGCGGGCCGAGGTCTTCGACGTGTCGGGACGCGCAGTTGCGTTGCTTGCCGACGGCAAGACAGCGGCCGGCAGGGTCGAAACTGTCTGGAAGCCGGCCGGGCTTGCCAACGGCGTCTACCTGCTCAAGGTCGTTCTGCCCAACGGCACGGTCTCGAAGAAGCTGATGCTGCTGCGCTAAAGACCGGCGCAAGCTCAAGCACATGCTCAAGCGGGGGCCATCCTGGCCCCCGCTTCATCGTGGAGAGCCGATGGTGAACGAAGAGAAGCGAGAAGGGTCGATGCCCGCGCCGTGCGGGCAACGCCAAGGACCGAGTTCGGAAACAACCAGCCGTCCCGGACGCCCGGAACTGGGGTTCGGAATTCGCCGCTCGTCATTCGCACTTGTTCATCGCCCCTCTGCTATCCGTCTTCGGCCTTCAGTCCTCCGTCCTCAGTCCTGAATCCTCTACCTTGGCCTCAACTTCCGCTGTTCCTACAGAGAGGAAGCCAACCTCAGCCTTGGCCGGTCTGCAATGCCTTGGCTGCAACCTGCAAACTGGCAACTGGTAACTCGCGGACTACGTCCGCGGCTGCCTGCGGCAGCGCGATGTCCCGGAGCTTCCCGGAATGGTGTGAATGTGGGGCTGTTGAAGAAGCCGCCTCTTGTCATTCTGAGCCCTTCGCTCCCCTCTGTCATTCTGAGGTCCTACCGAAGAATCTTCGGTCGCTCAAGGGCAAACTCCGCGAAGAATCTTCGCGATGATGATTCTACGAGAGTCGGAAGACCCTTCACTTCGTTCAGGGTGACACGACTGGGGTCTTTCAACAGCCCCAATGTCCCTCATATCTACAATCCAGGATGATGTTGCAGGCGAGACGCCCGCGTCAGGAGTAGCCTACCGCGTTACCGGGACTTCCCCGCTCGGACTCTTTGCAGCAACTCGGCAATGCTGCCGACCCAGGAGCGGCGGTGACCTTCGTCAGCCTTGGACGCGTTGCGGTTATCCGGGTCGTCCTCGTTCTTTGTTCCTGTGGTGCCCGTGGCTTGACAGAGTGCGGACGACCTGCTATTCTGCTGCTGATGCCCACGATTCTGCTGATACTCGGCTGGCGGTTCTATTTCTACTCAAACGAACGGAACGAACCAATCCATATCCATTGCAGCAAGGCCGACGCGGAGGCCAAGTACTGGCTCGACGTCGAAGCCTACGAGATCGGCGAGGCCTACGCCTACGGCATGAGCCCGGCTGACCGCAGGACGGTGCGGAGCATCATCTTCCAGCACTTCGACTACATCGTGACAGAGTGGAATCGCTTCCAGGAACTCAAGAATGACTAGAGCACACGAGATTCGCGACGCCCGGATGAGCGGAACGACGCTGACGATGGTCGTCGACGGCCGGCAATACCGGTTCGACCTTGCCAGGGTATCGAAACGGCTGGCCCGGGCTACGCAACCGCAGCGGGACCGATTCGAACTCGCGCCGTCAGGCTACGGAATCCACTGGCCGGAAATCGACGAAGACCTGTCGATCGACGGCCTGCTCGGCGTGGCCCACGCGCCCGCGACCGAAGCAGCTGTGACCGCGGCCGACCGACCTCGTTCCTGACTCGACCGCCGCGGCAGGTCACAGCCCCGCCCCGTCGCCAAACGAAGAACGACAAACGCGCTGTCCGACAGGGATCGCCGAGGCCGACCAACGATGAACAACGCGTGCTTGCGGCTTGAGGCTCTCGGCCTCCGGCCGTGTGGCGTGCCCCGATGCCTTTACACGCTACTAGGTAGGGTGGCTGTCCCTGACTATCCGGGCGTGTATTTCGTCCGCTTCTCTGCCGGCGGCAAA
>DDXO01000057.1 GCA_002347155.1 Caldifarciminota bacterium UBA2258 | reverse complement strand
GTAGTCGAACCCGAACTCGTTGTTAGTGCCGTAAGTGATGTCGGCGCTGTAGTGCGGCTTCCGCTCGGCCGGCTCCATTCCCTGCTGGATGCAGCCGACGGTCAGCCCGAGCGACTCGTACACCGGCCCCATCCACTCGCGGTCGCGCAGGGCGAGGTAGTCGTTGACCGTGACCAGGTGCGCGCCCTGCTTCGCGAGGGCGTTCAGATACAGGGGCATGGTCGCGACCAGTGTCTTGCCTTCTCCCGTGCGCATCTCCGCGACCTTTCCCTCATGCAGGACCATCCCGCCGATGAGCTGGACGTCGAACGGCACCATGTCCCAAGTTGTCTCCTGCCCGGTCACGGTCCACTTCCTGCCGACCAGGCGCCGGCAGGCTTCCTTCACAAGGGCAAAGGCCTCGGGCATCAGGTCGTCCAGCGTTTCGCCCTCACGGATACGGGCAATGAACTCCTCGGTCTTCTTGGGCAGCTCCGGCTCAGCGAGTTTCTTGTAGGACTCCCACACCTCGTTTATCTCGGCAACCCGCTGCCAGAGCCGCTTCACTTCGCGGTCGCTCTTGGACGGAATGATGCCCTTCAGAATGCCCAGCATGCTACACTCTTTCCAGTCGCCGAATCGCGCTCTCCATCTCTTTGCGCACGTCTTCAAATCCTTCCTTGGTCAACGCAGCGCGAAGCGCGGCGACCTGAGCAGCGTCACCAAGTGCGGCAAGGGCGAGCGCCGCCTGCCTCCGCACTTCCTGGCTGGCGTCGGATAGGAGATGACTGACCTCTGAGGCCACATCGCGCTCTCGTAGCGAACCAAGCAGCTTCACGACTTCCAGGCGGACGTTCTCATCGCGGTCCTTGAGCAAGGACACCAAATGGGGAATTGCCGCTCGGCCTGACTGCCGCACTCCTCGCCAATCCTGCTTTGCGGCGAGGTAACGCATCTTTCCCTCGGGCCCGGATGGTATCCGGCTCTGGGCCGCGAGCGCGTCGGCTGCGGCGCGTCGCACCGCTGCGTCCTCATCGGATAGCGCGCGCGTCAAAGCCTCGGTGGCGGCTGCGTCCGGCGAGAGTTCACTGCCAAAGGTCCGGGCCGCAGACTCGCGCGCGGCCGGGTTCCGGTCTTCGAGCAGGACCTGGACAAGCTGACCGACCGCATCCGGGTACTTCCTGAGTGATTCGACTGCGGCATCGCGCACCACGGGTTCACCGTCGCGCAGTGCGAAGATCAGGCGGTCAAGCACGGCGGCCCGCTCCGGCGTTCCCGGATCGGTTCGTACTGCCGCGAGCGCCTGAGTCGCCGCCACCCGCACCTCGGTCTCCATACTGCTCATCGCGTCGGTCAGGAGCCTGACCGCTTCCGGCGGGTTCGCCTTCGCCAGCAGGCGAATGACCGTCACCTTGAGGCTCGGCGGCTCGGTATGGGACTCAAGTACTGCCACGAGCCTCGCCGCTGCCGGCTCGCCGCCCAATGCGGCGAGATGCTCGAGCAGGCCGGCACGGAGATCCGGAAGTCCTTCCTCCTGCAGGTCGGTCAACCCCTCGCGGGCGAGCCGCGGCTCAACAACATCGACAAGCAGTGCCGGGTCGGTGGTCTGACCGATCAGGCCCGAAAGCCCGGCCAGCGCCTTGGCGCGAAGGTCCGCCCGCCGCGCCTGGACGCAGAACCAGTCTAGCTTCTCCTCGACCGTCGCCGGCTGCCAGCCCCGGGTCAGCAGCACCTCAAGGGCGAGCTGAACCCGCTCAGGTTCGGGGCCGTTCAACGATTGGACTGTCACCGAGAGGCTCTCGGGCGAGCTAACGGCGACCAGGGCTTTGAAGCCTTCCTCGCGCAGCTTGTACAACTCGCTCAGTTGCATCAGATACTGGCGGTATTCGGGATGGGCCCGGTCGTGCTCTGCCAGATTCCGGTCCAGCTCTGCAACTGCTTCCTCAAGCTCCTGCATTGCCACTGCGTACTCGTCGCGGTTCGCCCAGCGCCCGAGCTCCCGCAGGCGGTCCCGCAGGCGGTCGACGCGCGCACGGCCCGGGCCACTAACTGCCTGCAGTTCGTGTACGCGGAAGCGGTTCACGACTCTGGCCGCGACCCCGACCTCGCTCTCCAGCTTCTCCCACGGGGCCTGCTGGTCATCGAGCAGACGCTCGCCGCCGGTCGGAAGAGACGGAAGCCTGCTCACCACGTCCAGCAGGTAGTCGACACCGCTGGTCGTGTCCTGCCGGCCCGCCTCGGCCAACTGCCGTCTGCCGTTCTCGATCGATTGTGGGATCGTGCTGAGGAAGTCAACCAGCCGCGAGTTAGGGTCGCGACGTTCCCTCGGGTCGTAAGCCTGGAGCTTCTCCCAGTTCGCCAGGAAGTCATCCAGCGCTGCCCGCCCCCCCTTCGGTCTTCGACGCAGGAACAACATCGCCTAACTGGCAGGCCCTTGCGCCTGTTTGTTGGTGTGTGCTGCAGATCTTGTAGTCATATAGCGCTTCCGGCTGTTGGCAGTCAGCCGTTAGCGGTCAGCCGATGCTCCTTCGGCCCTCAAACCGGCACCGATATTGGCGCCGTTGAATCGGCGTGTGTACTGCACGGCCCCGGCATTAAAGACGATGTTAGCTCGTCACTGGCCTGATGTCAAGCGACTGAGCCGGTTACGGCAGCAGCCTCGCCTGCGTGCCGTCGCCGGAAATGGACAAGCCGCGGCGGGTCCTCAACCGGGCCGCTGACCCCGCCCGGGTCTGCCCAGTCCATTGTATGGACACCCGGGGACTCCGGCCTAGCGGACCACTTCACAAAGCGCCTTCATGAACCGCTTGTTCTCAGCGAGGGTGCCGACCGAGACACGCAGAGCGTTCGGGAAGTTGTATTCCTTCACCGTCCGGGTAATCACGCCGCGATTCTGCAGTTGTTCGAATATCTCCTGCGAATCGACCGCGAAGTTGATGAAGACGAAGTTGGCGTAGCTCTTCAGATAGAAGACCTTGTTCAGCTTCTTGAGTTCACGGTAGAGGAACTCCTTACCCGCGTCGTTGGCCTGACGGCTGCGCACGACGTGACGCTTGTCGTCCAGCGCCGCGACCGCGGCGTCCTGGCCGATGCGGCTGGCGTTGAACGGCAAACGGACCTTCGCGAGGCTGCCGATGATCTCGGGCCGGGCAAAACCGTAGCCGATGCGCAGGCCGGCCAGGCCATAGATCTTCGAGAACGTGCGCAGGATGAGGACGTTCTTGTTCTGGTTGTAGTAGTCGAGTGCCTTGGGGTAGTCACGGCTGGTGATGTACTCGGCGTAGGCCTCGTCGATGATGACCAGCACTTGCTCCGGCACCTTGGCGATGAAGTCGTTGAGGGCATCCCGGGTGACGATTGTCCCGAGCGGGTTGATCGGGTTGTCGAGATAGACGATCTTCGTCCGCGGGGTGATAGCCGACAGAATCTGCTCCAGGTCGTGCGCGTACTCAAGTGTCGGGACCTCGACGAGCCTCGCGTTCATGATGGCCGCGCCGTTACGCGCCATCAGGAACGAGTGGTCGGACATGATGAGTTCGTCACCCGGCTCGAGGTAGGCGAGACAGGCCATCATGATGATCTCCACTGAGCCGTTGCCGAGGATAATGGAGTCCAGGTCGACTTTGAACATCGCACTGAGCTTGGTGCGCAGCAGGTAGCCGGAATCCTCCGGGTAGTAGTGGAGCTCGGATACGGCCCGGCGCAGGGCCGACAGGGCGCGCGGCGATGGTCCGAGCGGGTTCTCGTTCGAAGCGAGCTTGATGACGGGCCCCTTGATGCCCAGCTCGCGGACTACCTGCTCAATCGGCCTGCCCGGCTTGTAGGGCCGGATCCCCTCGATATTCGGTCTGGGAACTGGTAGCATAAGCCAACCTCCTTAGGTGGTGGTCTGCAATTGGCAATCGGCAATTGACATGGTCAATCGGCAGTCGTCACTCGTCATTCGGCAGTCCCTGTGTCTTTCTCCCGGTGACGGCGAACAGCACCCCTCCGGCCAGCGCAAATAGCAGATCCAGCGCCAGAAACAGCAGGGCAGTGGCCAGCGCCGGCTCCTGCGCAAGGTGTCCGGTGAGCCAGTTCGGCGTGAAGAAGAGCACAAACGCCCACTCGCGCACGCCCAGCCCGCCGATGGTCGGGATGTTGACGACGACGTTGAGCAACGGAATGAAGACGAAGTAGTAGACCAGCGGTACCGTCCCGCCGATTGCGCGCGCCACGCTGTACCAGGAGAGCGCGAGCGTCGCCTGCACGCCGATACCGGCGACGAAGCTGAGTGCCAGCGCCCTGCGGTGGTGGCGATACTGCTTGACGGCATCGTAGGCCCGGTCCAACCGCGGGCCGAGTCGCATAACCCGGATTCCTCCGAAGAGACGATTCACGAACCGGTGCCCGGCGTCGCTGAAAAACGTGAGCGTGACGAGTATCAGCAGCACGAGCCCGGCGCAGAGCAAACCGAGGATACCGGGGCCGCGGAAGGGCACACCCAGCACGGTGAGCTCCAGCGCCCGCGACTGCGCGCTGGCGGCAAACAGGCCGATGGCGACGACCACGGCGAGGAACATCAGACTCGTGAATCCGATGAGTCGGTCGAGCAGCGTGGCGGAAAACGCCTCGGCGGTCCGGGTCTTCGGCGCGGTGTAGGCAATCCTCATCACGTCACCGCCGATCGACGTGGGCAGCAGCTTGCAGAAAAAGAGCGAAACCGTGAAGACCCGGGCGAGGTAGAAGACGCCGAACCGCAGGCCGCGCGCGGTAAGGAGCACCTGCCAGCGCCAGGAGGAAATCACTATGAACGCGACATACCAGAATGCGGCAAGCGCGAGCGGCCCGGCCCCGGCGGTGCGGATCAAACGCCACGACGCCCCTAGCTTGCTCCTGAAGAGCCATGCCAGGAGCCCGAGCAAGACGAGAGAAAGGAGCGCCCGGGCGACGGTCGAAAGCGCGCCTTTCAGCCGCGGGCTCAATCGCTCCCTTTCGTCCCATTTGTCCCTTCTATTCCATTCCGCCTTCGGGCCGAGCGCTCGAGCCGCTCTATCCGGTCGCTGATGCCGGCGAGTGATTCCCCGAGGAAACCGGCGGCAAAGAACACCAGCCCCGACACCATCAGCAGTATGACGAGGTAGAGCAGCGGCCGGAACCCGTGGCCGCACAACCGCAGGACGATTGCCAGAACTCCCGCCAGCAAACCGAGCACGAACGAGCCGGTCCCCAGCACACCGAAGTAGAGCATGGGTTTGCGCATGAATGTGAGCTGGAACGCCACCGCCACCAGGTCGAAGAAGCCGACGAAAATGCGCGCCCGGCCCGAATACTTGGCCGTGCCGAACTGCCGCGGCCGGAGCACCACGGGTATCTCCGCTATCCGGTACCCGCGGGCAGCGGCCAGCGGCACAATGTAGCGATGCCAGTCCTTGCGCAGACTGACACCCTGGAGCACCTCGCGTCGGAATGTCTTAAGCGCATTGATGTCGTGCACCTTGATACCGAACATCATCTGCGCGAGCCGGTTGTAGATGGACGATACCAGCCGCTTCTCGTATTTGCCCTGCTTCCAGCCGGTGACGACGTCCCACCCCTCGCGCAGCTTCTCCACCTGCGCCACCACATCCTCGGGTCGGAACTGGAGGTCGGCATCGAACACTGAGATGAACTCACCGTGCGCCTTCTCCATGCCGGTCATTATCGCCGCGGTCTTGCCCAGATTGGTTCGGTGACGCAGGACTTGCAGGAAGTCGTACCGGCTCCGGGCGGCCGCAGCCGCCTCGTATGTGCCATCGCTCGAGCCGTCATCGACGATGACGACCTCGTAGTCCCCAGGCAGCTTCTCCGACAACTCGGCCAGCAGCGGAGAAATGTTCTCGGCTTCGTCCAGTGCGGGCACAATTACGGTCACCGATGGCTTCGAGGAGGACCCCATAACTGCCCAAATATATCATAATTACCGACGCTGTCAAGGTCTGCAAGAGGCCTGTCAAGGGCACAACCCGGCAGTATCGCGCGCTGCCTTGACCTAACCCACTAAAAATACGTGTCTTACGCCTCAGGATGAGAGTCAGACCGCAGGACGGAATCGAGGTGCGGCAGTCCGCGGGACTCGAGAAGCGGGGATCAGCTTAAGTAGCTGATATGAATTGCTTTATACCATGACAGCGAACGAAAGGCGACTACCGGCCCCCGGACACGGACACTACTCCCACTCGATCGTTGCCGGCGGCTTGGAGCTGATATCGTACACGACGCGGTTGATGCCGCGAATCTCGTTAATGATGCGGTTCGAAACCCGTGCGAGGAAGTCGTTCGGCAACCGCGCCCAGTCTGCGGTCATCGCGTCGGTGGACGTGACTGCGCGGAGCGTCACCACGTTTTCATAGGTCCGCTCGTCCCCCATCACGCCGACCGACCGGACCGGAAGCAGCACGGCCAAGGCTTGCCAGACCTTGTTGTACAGACCGGCCTTCTGCAACTCGCTGATGAAGACGTCGTCGGCTTCACGCACCAGCCGAGCGCGTTCCGCCGTGACCGGCCCGAGGATTCTCACCGCCAACCCCGGCCCGGGAAACGGATGCCGGCCGAGGAGCGTGGCCGGGAGCCGGAGCGCCCGGCCCAGTTCGCGCACCTCGTCCTTGAACAGCTCGCGCAACGGCTCAATCAGTTCGAGCTTCATGTTCTTCGGCAGGCCGCCGACGTTATGGTGCGTCTTGATGGTCGAAGACGGCCCGCCGAACGCGGAACGCGATTCAATGAGGTCCGGGTAGAGCGTGCCCTGCGCGAGAAACCGCAGCGGCCCGTGCGTTCGCGCCTGCTCCTCGAAGACGCGTATGAACTCGTGTCCGATGATTCGCCGCTTCTTCTCCGGGCTCGACACGCCCGCGAGCTTTGCGAAGAACCGCTCAGCCGCATCCACCACAACCAGGTTCAGTCGCGCTCCGAGCGCACGCCGCACCAGTTCAGGCTCGTTCTTCCGGAGGAGCCCGTTATCGACGAAGACGGCAACCAGGTTCGGGCCAACCGCCCGCGCGAGCAGGGTAGCCATGACCGACGAGTCGACGCCGCCCGACACGGCGCAGAGCACCTTCTCGTTGCCGGCCAGCTTCCGTATCTCGCGCGTCTTCTCGCGGATGAACGCGCCCATCGTCCAGCCCGGCTCGCAGCCGGCAATCTTGAAGAGGAAGTTGGCGAGAATCTGTCGTCCCTGCAGAGTGTGCTCGACCTCGGGGTGGAACTGCACGCCGTAGGTCCGGCGCGCTTCATCGCCGAAGGCGGCGCAGGCGATGCTCGCCGTTCTCCCGATGGTAACGAAGCCCGGCGGCAGCGCCGTCACTGTGTCACCGTGGCTCATCCAGGCCTGGGTCCGGTCCGGCAACCCGACGAACAGCCTGCTCGGCCGCGTGGGTATGAGCTGAGCGTGGCCGTACTCGCGCGTGTGTCCGCCCGCGACGTTCCCGCCGAGCTGCTGCGCAGTAGCCTGCATGCCATAGCAGATGCCCAGAATCGGAATGCCGATGTTGTAGATGGCCGGGTCAGGAAGAGGCGCGCGTTCCTGCCGCACGCTTGCCGGACCGCCCGACAGAATCAGTGCCTTTGCCCCGCGGCTGAGCACCTCTTCGGCCTTGATGTCGTGGGGCACGATTTCGCTGTACACCCGGAGTTCGCGCACGCGCCGCGCGATGAGCTGGTTGTACTGCGAGCCGAAGTCGAGAACGAGAACGCGGTCCACTACCGAAGCCCGCAAGGCGAAGTACGAGTGTCGAGTGAAGCGGACTCCGAAGGCAGTTCCGAATTCGTCATTCGGACTTCGTCATTCCCCCGTGAGGGTGTCCGACGCGAGCGCGTTGCAGACTCCTGATGCCTTGCCGTACAGCAAGATGCACTGCCGGTGCAGGTCAACTTCGCCCCGGACCTTCTTCGACTTCCGCCACACCTCGATTGTCCGCTCGAGCGCGATTATCTCGTCGTCCAGCAGGGCCAGGTGAGCTCTGACCGACGGGCGGCTCAGCAGCCCAGCGCGCTCAAGCTGCAGGCGTACTGAGTCGGCCCGGGCCCGCAGCGAATCGGCCCGCGCCTGGTAGAGGGTGATGGTCTCGATTCCGACGTTCGGGTTCAGTATCTCGACCTGAGCCTTGCGGTGTTCGATGAAATTGTGCAGCAGGTATCCCAGGAGTCCGGTGATAACTAGCGCACACAGCCAGAAAATCGTCTTCACTGTGTCTCCTTTGTCATAACGACATTCACCACTCGACCTTTGACGTAAACCACCTTGGCGACCGCCCGGCCCGCAAGGAAAGCCTCGATTCCCGGCGAACGGAGCGCGGCCGCCTTCACCTCTTCCTCGCCGGCCGTGCGCGGCACCGACACGCGGTCGCGCAGCTTGCCGTCAACCTGAACCGGTATCACCATCTCGTCGAAGAGAAGGAACTTCGCGTCCGCCTCCGGGAAGCGCTCCGCGAACACGGAACCGGCATCCGGCCGCGCCCGGTGCCACAGCTCTTCGGCCAGATGCGGTGTGAACGGCGCGAGCAGATGGATAAGCTGCCCCAGCGCGAACTTGAACACCGCCGAATCCCGGTCGCCGAACGCTGCGAGGTCGTTCAGGAACTCCATCTGCGCGGCAATCGCCGTGTTGAACTGGAACCCCTCGCAGTCGGCCACGGTCTTGGCAATCGTCTGGTTCAGGCGAATATAGAGCTTCTGCTCATCTGCAGTCATCCTGCCGGTGTCGGGCCGCTCGAACTGCACGCGTCCGGGGTTATCCTCATACAGCCGCCACAGCCGGTTCACGAAGCGGGTGACGCCGGTTACAAGGTCGTCGGTCCAGTCCATCCCCTTCTCCGGCGGCGCCGCGAACAGCACGGCGAGCCTGCCGACGTCGGCGCCATGCTCGGGCACGAACTCGCCCACCCAGACTCCGACCCGTTTCGACGATGACATCGTGACGCCGTTCAGGCTCACCATCCCCTGCGTGTGCAGCTTCAGGCAGGGCTCCTCGACCGAGAGCATGCCCAGGTCGGAAAGCGCCCTAGTGAAGAACCGGAAGAATATCAGGTGACCGGTCGCGTGCTCGATACCGCCGATGTACTCGTCAATCGGCAGCCACTTGTCCGCCTCGCTCTTGCGGAACGGCAGATCGGTGTTGTGCGCGTCGGTGTAACGCAGGTGATACCATGAGGAATCTACAAAGGTATCCATCGTGTCCGGGTCGCGCCGGGCCGGGCCGCCGCAGACGGGGCAGGTCGTGTTGATGAACGACTCCACGCCCTCGAGCACCGACTTGCCCCTGGGCTTGTAGTCCTTCACGTCCTCCGGCAGCAGCACCGGCAACTGGTCAAGCGGCACCGGTACGACGCCGCAGTTCGGGCAGTGGACCATCGGTATCGGCGTGCCCCAGTACCGCTGCCGCGATACCAGCCAGTCCTTGAGCCGGTAGTTAACCACGCGCCGGCCGCTGCCCTGCTGCTCCAGGTGCGCGATTACCTTCTCGATGCCCTCGTCCGACCGCGTCCCGTCAAACGGCCCCGAGTTCACCATCACCCCGACATCCGTGTAAGCTTCTGTTAGGTCATTCGGACTTCGAACTTCGGACTTCGGACTTCGTATCACGACCTTGATAGGTATCCTGTACTTCCGGGCGAACTCGAAGTCACGCTGGTCGTGTCCCGGCACGGCCATTACCATCCCGGTGCCGTACGCCGCCACCACGAAGTCGGCCAGGTATATCGGCACCCTGTCACGGGTCAGCGGGTTGACGGCGTACTTGCCGGTGAAAATGCCTTCTTTGTCGCCGGTAGCAGCCAGGCGCTCGATTTCCGGCCTCAGAATGATGCGCTTGCGGAACTCCTCAACTGCCTTCTCGTGCTCCGTACCCCTGGCAATCGTCTCGGCCAGCACCGACTCCGGAGCCAGCGCCATGAAAGTAACGCCATAGAGCGTGTCCGGCCGGGTGGTGAACACCGGTATCTTCTCTCCCGTCTCTGCCAGCGTGAAATCGACCTCGACGCCGTCGGACCGGCCAATCCAGTGCCGCTGCATCGTCCTGACGTTCTCCGGCCACTTGTCCAGCTTGTCAATGCCGTCGAGCATCTCTTGAGCGTACTGCGTGATTCTGAGGAACCACTGGGTCAGCTTCCGCTTCTCCACCGTCGCCTTGCAGCGGTAGCAGATGCCCTCTTTCACCTGCTCGTTGGCCAGCACGGTCTGGCAGTTCGGGCACCAGTTCACCGACGCTTCCTTGCGATAGGCGAGCCCGCGCTCGTACAGCTTGATGAACAGCCACTGGTTCCAGCGGTAGTACTCGGGCAGGCAGGTCGTCACCTCGCGGTCCCAGTCATAGCCGATGCCAAGCAGTTTGAGACTCTGCCGCGCGGTCTTTATCGAATCGAACGTCCAGTAGCTCGGATGGTTGCCATGGGCAATCGCCGCGTTCTCGGCCGGCAGTCCGAACGCGTCCCAGCCAAACGGATGCAGTACGTCGAAACCCTGCATCTTTCGGAAGCGGCAGAGCACGTCGCCGATGACATAGTTCCGGCAGTGGCCCATGTGCACGTCGCCCGACGGGTAGAAGAACATCACCAGCACGTAGAACTTCCGCTTCGGGTCCGGGTTGGTGCGGAAAATCCCCTGCTTCTCCCAGTAATCCTGCCAGCGTTCCTCTATCTCGCGTACCGCGTAGACTACCCGGGTCCGCTCGGCCTGGCCCTTGTCGGCCGTCATTCGTTTCTCGTCATTCGACATAGTGTGATGGCTCCTGCCACGAAATCATTCCAGTACTCTCGCCTGCGGCCCGCGGGCGCGGTCCCGTCGCTTCTTCCGTCTCATGCAGAACTCCGGCGGCCTCGCGTCGGTGTAGACCGGGCAGTAGCTCTCCGTCCCGGGGCAGGCGGCACAGACGGTGAACGTCTCCAGCAACGCGTACGGCTCCGGGTGTCCGCTGATGATGTCCCGGTTAATCTCATAGAGCTGAAGCAGGCATGCACGGGCGCGCGCCCCTTCATTCCGTTCCTGCACCCGCCGCAGGAATGCACCGCCGAGCCACGCCACGATCTTCACCGGCGCCTCGCCCCAGTTACGCAGGCGCTCCAGCACTGCCAGCCCGCCGGCGCCGTCGCCGCGCATCACCCCGCCGACGTACTCGTTCAGCTCGAACTCGCGCGACTGGCCGGCCAGCCGCCGCACGTCATCCGCGGTTATGGTATCGCCCGGCTCGACCGCCGTCGCCAGCTTCTCCAGCTCACCCAAGAGCAGCGTTGTCTCGCTGCCGCTCACGTCCAAGAGCAACTGCACGGCCCCGGGCTCAAGCGCTATGCCCAGCTCCCGCGACCGACGGTGAAGCAGCGAGGCCAAATCCGCCGCGCCCGGCTGCCTCAAGTCCACGACGTACTTGCCGAGGCCGGCGCCGGCAAGAGCACTCTGCATGGCCTTGCTCCAGTCGCAGGTGAGCGCCACGGCGCAAGCCTGCGGCAGCGCCGCAAGGCCCTTCAACAACTCGCCGAGTTGGCCCGCCTGCTTGTCCTCGTTCTTCGTTCCTCTCTCCTCCCTCCTCTCTCCTCCCTCTTCCCTCTTCCTGGCCCGGCCCTTGGACATCCGGTCGATGCCGCGCACCACGACCAGCCTGCGCTTTGACACCACCGGCGGCTGCCGGATGTGCTGGAGCAGAATCGGTATCTCCAGTTCGTCGGCGTGAGCCGACTCGAAGTCGAACGCCTCCATTCCGGGCTGGACCAGCGCCTCTTTCAACGCCGCGAGCAGTTCGTCGGCCGCAGCCGAATCCGCCCCGAACAGGATGTATATCGGCGCGAACTTCCCGCCTTTGATGTCGGCGAGAACGTCTGCGGGCTTGCGCGGGCCTCTACCAGTATGACCGGCCACTGGTCATCTTATTCGCCTTGGCACTGCTGTCAAATCCGCCGACCGCGCACACCTACTCCAGAACCGGGACCGGGACAACCACAGAGTCCACAGAGAACACGGAGGAGGTGGAACTCGAGGTCCGGCCCTTGCCTCCTGAGTCTCTGTGCGCTCTGTGGTTCAGCACCGGATTGAGGGGTCCGACAACAGGCTTGACAGACGGCCCGGCTGGATGTATAACTGAGTCGGGTAGATTCGGTAATTGACCGTCTCCTACAGGAGGCAAAGTGAAGAAGTCATTCCTGCTCGCGCTGCTTCTGCCGGCCCTGGTGCTGGCGATATCGGATACCAAGTGGTTCGACCTGAACCACTGGAAGGCACCGTTCTACAACGACGGCCGCTGGGCCATCAACAACAACGCTGCGGCCGGAACCTGGCCTCAGCCGCTGAGCAACTGCTACGTCTTCGGTGCCGGGGTGTGGGTCGGCGCCATAATGGACTCCGTCTCTCCCGAGACACTCACCACCCAGTTCTACAACCCCAACTCCGGCGGAACTGAAGGATATCCTACTCTCTGCCGCTACTGGCGTGGGGGTAGCGGCGACTCGCTTGACCGCATCTACGTATACCCCGGCGACTGGCCGCCGCCGCTGAGCCGGTTCCCGATGGCTCCGCAAATCCCGCGCTCCGACAGAGACATGTGGTGCTCCTTCTGCGACTCGAACCCGTCCGGTCACACCTCACCCGGTCGTCCGCTGGGCATCGACGTCTACCTCACCGTCTGCGGCTACGACGACTCGCTCGCTCAGGACTTCTTCTTTCTCAAGTATGAGCTCGCCAACTACTCCGGCGACTCGATTCACCAAGCCTACCTCGGCATGGTGCTCGACGCCGACATCGGCGACGCGACCGACGACATGACCGGCCTGATACTCGACCACACCTACGTGGTCGACCAGGAAACCATCCGCGTGCAGAACACCGGCTTTGCTTATGACTACGACAACTACGAGGCGAGCGGTTCGACCTGGGAATCAGGCACGCCCGGCGCAGTCGCCGTGACGCTGCTCGAATCGCCGGACTCGCTCGGACTGACCGCCTTCAAAGTGTACCTGCTCAACGTCGAACCCACGAACGACTCTGCGCAGTATCTCACCCTGGCCGGGTACAACTTCCAGACCGGCGACTACGCGCCCTATGACTCAATCGACACCCTTCCCGGAGATAAACGGATACTGCTTTCAACCGGCCCGTTCGACCTTGCGCCCGACTCGGTTCTCACCTTCTGGTACGCGGTCATCGGCTCGCCCTTCGGCGACTCGGGCCAGGCACCATCTGAGCGCGACACGTCCGAGCTGGCCCTGCGCTACAAATGGATGCGCTACTACTTCGACCAGGTCACCGGAGTAGCGGAGCAAACGCCGACCGCCGAGCGCCGAACGCCAAACGCGGGACCGACCATCGTCCGCGGCATCCTCTTCCTTCCGCCCTCCCTCCTCTCTCCTCCCTCCTCTCTCTTCTCTCTCGATGGCCGCAAGGTCATGGCCCTCAAACCCGGCCCCAACGACGTCAGCCACCTCAGCCCCGGCGTGTACTTTGTCCGCTTGGCGGCCGGCGGCGCAGTCACGACTGGACGTCTGACCCTCGTCAGATAGAAAGATGGCGGTGGGGAGGCGCTTGCCGCCTCCCCATGGCCTTCCATGTTTAGACACGTGGCCTTTGTCCTTGCCGGACTGGCGACCCTCTGCACTGCTGCGAGTCTGAGGCGCGTCGCGCGCATTCCTTCCGGACCATACTCCGGGTCTGGTGGCCGCGTAGCCTGCTGCGACAGTGACGGCGATACGCTGCCGGAGCTCATATTCCACACCGGGACCGTACACTCCTATGACCCTTTGCGCATTGAGGTCTGGGAGCATCAGGGCTGGAATCGGTTCAGTCTCGTCTATGCCGACACGGGTGACACTGACCCAGAGCCACAGGGCATTGTGACCGGCAATTCCATTCCTTTTGCCGCTGGCGACATCGACGCGGATGGACTGACTGACATAGTCTGCATCACCGTCGAGTACGATTCGACAAAGGCCGACACAGCTTACGACATCCTCATGACGCTTGAGAGCCCCGATAGCCTCAGCTATCCCTGCTCACTCTCTTGGTGCTACCGGTTCCCCGGCCTCTTCGTCATCCCAATCCCAATCTACTACCCACCAGACCTGGACGAGGACGGGCACCGCGAGATACTGAGTCTCACACCGGATGCGTCGATTGCGACCGGCATCTGGGAGAACATGGGCGACGACTCAAACGAGTTGGTCTGGCACGACACAGTGTACGGTTACAGGTTTGCCTTTGGGGATTTCGACTTGGACGGAAGGATGGACTTCGCCACGGGCAACCTCGGCAGTTCTGGCTGGGTAGAGGTGTGGGAATGCACCGGGGACGACCACTACGAGCGAGTCTACAGGGACACTGTCCTACAACCCAACGGTGCCGACGTGTTCACGACCAATGACATTGACGGCGACGGCAAGCCCGAGTTCTACGTTGCCTACGAGAACGTCCCCCGCGGGAAGATGTACCTGTACATGTGGGAGATGGTTGGTGATGACCAGTACGCCCGCACGCTCGTAGACTCGGTCTGGTTCTCGGGCACCAACTGGGGCCGAATCAGCGAGTGTGGAGACATCGACGGTGACGGGGTGGATGAGTGCATCTGGACCACGCCGGACGTCATCAAGGTGTATAAGGCAGTCGGAGACAACGACCTGCAAGAGGTCTGGCGCTGGAACAATGACCACGGCGGGTTCCGGTCTCTAGTCAGCACGGTCTACGACATCAACGGCGACGGCTACAACGAGCTGATTACCGCGGGCAATGCGAAGATATCGGTATTCGAGGTCGATGCGGTTGATCTCTTGTCGCCTAACGGCGGTTCCTGCAGCGTTGGCGACACGGTCTCGATTCGATGGCGTGCCAACACGCCTCCGCGCTGCGACTCGCTGTCGCTGTTCCTGAGGCGCGACTCCCTCTGGCATCTCTCCACGATTGCGACAGGACTGCCCGGCACGGATACTGCTCTTCGCTGGGTCGTTCCTGCCGGAGTCCCGGAGACAGCACGCGTGGTCGTGATTGCCTACGGCCCCGGCTGGCAGTACGACATGTCGGACAGCGCCATAGCCTTCATCGGTGGCGCGGTGGCCGAGGCGCCAAGTTGCGTGCCCCTGCAATGGTCACTCTCAGTCGCCCCGAATCCGGCGCGGGGAGCGTTCACCATTCGTTATGATGTGCCGGGAAAATGGGGACTGTACCGCGCCGAGTCCGACGCAGGCGCTCCGAGGGACTGTCCCCATTTTCCAGTCCCGGTCAGGATTGGCATTTACGATGCAGGCGGCAGACTGGTGCGTTCTCTATGCGACGGCGAAGTCGCGCCGGGCCGCTACGAGGCAAGGATTTCCTCGGGCGTCCTGACTGCCGGGGTTTACTTCGTCCGGTTGGAGACGTCGGCCGTCAGCCGTCAGCCGTTGGCAGTCTCCAAGGTCGTGATCCAGAAGTAGGGAGGCAAGATGGGTCGCAAGTTCACGTTGACCGCGCTGGTTGCCGCGTTGAGCGCCGCTGGGATCTCGCTGGCGTTCGGCCACAGCGCAGAGGTGCACGAGCGGATGATGGTGCGCAACCTGGCGCCGCCCCGTCTCAGCGATTCCATGCGGCCCGTCGTGGCAAGGGATGTCGCGCCGAACGCGGGCATATTCGAGTACGGCACCGGCCCGATTGGCTACGGCTTGCCGCTGGTTGCAGTTGGTCCGGACAGCGCGCCCTACAACGTCGCCATGCTCGACTCGGGTGGCCACTTCCTGAGCCGGACCCGGATGGCCACTTGGGGCGTCTGGGATTCGGTGTCTGACGTCGCCGATTCCGCTAACCAGCCGATGTTCGAGACCCACAACATCGCCTCGTCACCGGTCAGCGACAAGGTGTGCATCACCTGGGTGCGTACCGACACCAGTCCGATGCCCGGCTACTACAGGCTTTCGGGTGATGGCGGGGCGAATTGGGATTCGGTGAAGCAGCTTGACTGGCCTGCCGCCTACGGCGGCGACACCGCGGCGTCCTTCCACCTCAGCTCCTTCTACCCGTTCTACGACGAAAAAGACAAGCTGCATGTCCTGGCCGCAGTGCATCCGATTGTCAACGGCACCGGCTACATCATGCCGGCCGGCATCTGGCATTGGTGTCCAGACTACAACCCAAACTGGCACCTGCTTCGCCGTGCCGGCTGCGCACCCGAGCACTTGGGCGCGCCGATTGGATACAACGCACTCTATGCGTGTCGGCCAAGCGGGTGCTACGCTGACCAAGGCTGGCTGTTTGCCGTGTGGGAGGAGTTCGACTCATCGAACGTCGACCCGCAGACCAACCTCCTGCGCGCCGGTATCCGTATCTGCTTCTTCGATTCGGGAGGGGCCTACGGGAGTACGCTGATAACTTCGCCCGGGCCGTACTCCTGCCGGTTCCCTGGTGTGTGCGGCTTCGATGAGTCGCTGCTCGTGACCTATGAGATTGACCAGTGCGCCGGATTCGGGGTGGTAGGGCAGGGCCCGTGTACAGCTAACCCGATTGCCGCTCAACACCTTTCCATCTACACCGGTGCAGGCCGACTGGACACAATCGGCGGCACGACGTATGACCTGCAGGCCTGTGGTCCCGCCCGGACAACTGTTCACGGTGACTCGTGGTACGGCATCCATGCCACATGGATGTACTCTCGGGATACTACCGGCGCTTTCCCTGACCTGAACGCGCGCTACAACTTCTACGACTACTTCGGATTCTGGAACTGGATCGACCCCGACTTCATGCAGTCGGGGGTCAACATATTCGACCGGAGTGCCGGATTTGGCTGTCTGGACGTTGAGCCCAGCACCGGCATCGCAGTCGTCTCGGCCTGCACGCCACCTCCGCTGCCACAGGTGGCGGTCGAGGAGGGCCGCAAGCCGCAAGCCCCAAGCCGCAAGCCGGGACCAACCATCGTCCGCGGAATCCTCAATCTGCAACCTGCAATCTACAATCTGCAATCTGAAATCGTCCTGCTGGATGTGGGCGGGCGAAAGGTCCTGACCCTCAAACCCGGCGCGAACGACGTCAGCACCCTGAGCCCCGGCGTGTACTTTGTGCGTTCGACAATCGACACTCGGCAGGCGTCGTCAACGGCCAAAGTGTTTATTACCAAGTAGTCCTTGGGTGGTGCGGCGGGAAAACCGATACACAAGAATGCGGCTTTGCGGGCACCGGCAATCGACTCTAAGGCTCATACAGTCGGCAGGTTGAGGAATGTTCAAGAGTCGACAATTCAAGGGTAGGGGTCGCCCCCCAGGCTGCTTTCAAGCTAGCCTTCGACGAAGCCTTGAACCAAGCCTTGAAATGAGCTCTAAGTTGAGCTTTCAGAAGAGCTTTGACGCAAGCATCGAGATGAGCTTTGAACTGAGCAATGTAACAAGCCATGAGCCAGGCGATGGCTTGAGCTTTGAAGCGAGCGATGCTCGAAGCGCTGCGACCAGCACTGAAATGAGCGATTGAGCAAGCGATTCAGTAAGCCTTCGAACTAGCATTCTAGGGAACTTTGTGACGAGCTTTCAGAGGAGCTCTCAAGGGAGCATTCGGCGAAGTGCTGGAGTTGGAGGTGAAGAGACGAAGAGATCGAGGAATCGAGTAGCGCGCAATCTGCGGGATCAGCAGATTGTCCCTTCGGAGCCCTGGCCATTCACTTCCGAGAGACCCTTCGTTGGCCGCGACAGCCCCTGTCGGACAGCTCGCCCTGCTACTCGGGCGTCACTGTGTCGATTGCCACTGGGCGGTCGAACGCTGACAGCCGGAAGCCCTCGGCTCACGGTGGCCTGCTGGCGACCAGCGGCTTCAGCGCGTCGGCTGACAGCTCGGGATCGAAGCTAGTTCACTCGGTGTTCGTCTTGGACCTGGGCTTGTTTCTGGCGCCGTTCCTTGGCTGCGGTCTTCCGTTCGTCTGTGCGCGGGGAATGCGGCCAGAGCACCGGCATGACGGTTCTGTCTGGACGGTCGGGGTCACACTGGCAACGGGTGACATGCGGCGGCACGGAGCACTGGCAGCGAAGTTCGCTCTTGCTGGAGCGGGACACAAGCGGCGCGGAAGGACCCACCCACACGGACAGACCTATAGGCACTGCTCTCAGACTCAGTTCGGTTCTTCGCGCCTTCCAGATCAGGGCATCGGATCGCTCGAGGTCCGGGCTCAGCCTGAGCCGGTTGATGTCGGCTGCGACCACGACTGGAAGCGCCAGTATCACTACGACTGCGACGAGCATTTTCATGCTTACCTCCTTGGACTGCACTGCATATGACGCATCGGCCGGAACCGATGTTACATGCCGAGTCCGGCGGGGCGGGCGCGCCCGAGAAGCGGCAGGGGCGCGTGAGCGCCCCTGCTTCGCTTGCCAAGCGGTTCCTACTTGTTGATAAACATGAGACCCAAACCGTGCGGGTCGTAGGATATGGGCTGCCAGTCGGCGTTGGCCTTCCGCCCGGGCTGTTTGCGCCGGAAGTTGAGGCCCCAGACATCACCCGGCTTTGCGGTCACGCCGAACTGGGCCAGCGGCAGCTTCGCCTCGACGGACCAGTAGTCCTTCCCTTTTGTCGTTTTGACGTCAACATCCGCGCTCCAGGCCATGTCCACGTCCATCTTCCCTTCCGGGCTGACCGCTATCTTCTGGTCGAGCACTACCGCGTTCGGATTGAAGTAAACCTGGTAGATGAGGCCCTTTGACGTGTCGGGCGCGAGGAACCAGCCGACGCAGTCGTCAAGGTGCACGCCCTTGTCGCGTTCGGTGGCCTTGACCGTAATGCTATCCGGGTTCGGGTCGAAGCAGACCGCGGCAAGGTAGAGATTGGCTGTGTCGGCAGCAAAGTAGAACCGGACTGAGTCGGTTTTCATCGCTTCGCTGTCGTTGGTGAAGAGGTCCATGACCGGCTTCCGCCACAACTGCTCAACAATTCTGCCGTCGACCTTAGGCGGCTTCCTGACGAAGCTGCAATGGGCCGTGCGGGCTACGTCGAGCGTGGCCGTGACCGGGCTCGACTTCCCCTTGGCATAGGGCATCCGCAAAGCAACCCTGGGCGCTGGAAAAGGCCGGCCCGCGCCGGCCACCGCAAACCGGTATTCGGCCTCGGCACCGGGTGCAACGCTCACCGCGGCGGTTCCGGGTGACACGTTCCAGCCGAAGGGCATGTCCCAGCGGAGCGTGTCCTCCAGCGGGGTCTCCAGAGGCTGGTTTCGGACGACCAGCGTCACCGAATCCGCGGCCGTCATGTCTTCCGCGACGAGCACCGGCCGGCGGAGCCGAAGGCCGGCCAGCGAGTTCCGCCCTACGGACTGAACGTCAGACCAGGTCACGTCGTCCCAAGCCCGCTTCTCTCCGCCGAGCAGCACCGGCTGAATGGTGATACCCTTCCGGTTGTCCACGGTCACGAGCGTCCAGTGATACAGGACACCGGTCGGACCCGGCTCGGTTCCACCGCCGGAACTGCCGACCGCAGTGTACTTGATGCCGTCATACGTTGCGCTGTAGTAGTAGTGATTGTGGCCGTTGAAAACCGCGCTCACACCATAGGCCTTGAACAGGCTGTGCAGCGTATCGTGCTTGTCTTCGGCTACCGACGCGGTCCAGAACGGCTTGTGGAAGAAAACGAACTTGAATTTCGTCTTGCTCGACTTGGCGAGGTCCTGGGCCAGCCAGTTGAGCTGCTCGGCCGGCAGCGAGTCGCTCGAATCCCAGCGGCTCGCGTCGAGTACGGTGAAGTGCATGCGCTTGTAGTCGAATGAGTAGTAGGGCTTTCCCGCGTTCCGCTCGTAGGCGCCAAGCGCGTTATCATAAGTGATGTCATGGTTGCCCGGCGTGTAGTGAAACGGTACCTTCAACGGCGCCACGATCGCCTTGTACTCCTGCCACTCCTGCTCGAGCTTCAGCGTGTCTGACTGCTGGTAACCCTCGATGTGGTCGCCGACCGTAATGACGAACTCAGGCTTCGCCGCTGCGACCTCGGCCACGATCTTCTCGTGGATGCCATCCTGGTGGCCGCCGGTTCTGTCCCCGATTACCGCGAACCTGACCGGCCCCGCCACCGCCAGCGCCGCCAAGCAGAGCACTACTATCAGAGTCATTCTCGTCACTGGTGCCTCCTGACTGCTAACTGCTCACTCCTAACTGCTAACTCCTCAGAAACACCGCTGCCAGGACGCCTGCGAACACGAGCGCGGGCAGCATGTTCAGGACTTTGAGCCGCCTGATTTCAAGTATAGTAATACCTAATCCGATAAGAATCAAGCCCCCGGCCGCCGATATCTCGTTGACCACCGCGTCCGACATCACGGCGTGCAACGACCCGGCAAGCAGGGTCAACCCGCCCTGATAGACGAACAGCGGTATGACCGAGAAGAGCACGCCGATGCCGAGCGAGGCGGCCAGCGCCAGCGACGCGAACCCGTCGAGCACGGACTTGGCCGCGAGCAGGTTCGGCTTGCCGCCCAGACCCTCCTCAATTGCACCGAGCACGGTCATCGAGCCCATGCAGAAGAGCAGGAACGCCGTCACCAGTCCCTCGGCGAACCGGCTCCGGTCCGGAGCGGACGGTTCAACCACCAAGGCACCAAGACACGAAGGCCCGGACCAAGAGGTTTCGGAATTCGGGACAGGTTCTCTTTGTGCCTTTGTGTCTTTGTGGTAAGAGTCCTTCCTTTCCAGCCTCCTCCTCAGCCACTCGCCGAGGCGATTGAGCAGCCGGTCGATGTCGAGCAGTTCGCCCGTGATTGCGCCGAGCACGATGGAGAAGACGAGTACCAGCAGGCTCTTCGTCTTCGCGGCCATGGTGAAGCCGATGAAGAGCGTGAACAGGCCGATACCCTGGAACGCGACAGTCGTGAGCCGCTTGGGCAGCCGGGCATGGAAGAACAGGCCGATAAGACTGCCCGCGATCACTGCCCCGACGTTTATCAACGTGCCCAGGAATCTCATAGCGGTCTACCCGAATTCTGATGTGAAAACCACGGATGAACACCGATTAACACGGATTCAGGATTCGTCACCGGATTCCAGCGGAGGACCGCTGGTCTTGGTTTCGGCCATCGATCTGTGTTCATCTGCGTTCATCTGTGGTTTACAGTCTCCGTCTCCGTCCTTCTACTGGAACCGGTTCCAGCCGGGATGCTCGGGGTCAGCGTCGCCGCCGAGCTCGACGAAGGCAGTCTCGACGTTAAGCCGGTGCGCCTCTTCGTTCTGCTCCCGGTTCGAGTACCCAATGTCCGCGCAGGCCGAAACCGTCTCAGCCGCGCTTCTTCCCGCACTGACCGCGGCCTCCACCCTACGCCGCAACTCATCGAGATACGCTCGGTCGGTATCGAACCGAGTCCGGACTTCCTCCCGGGCCTTGGCCGGGCTGCCGTGTCCCGGCACCAGGGTCGTGACTTCGAGTTGAGCGAGGCGATCGAGCGTACGGCGGTACGCCTTGAGGCTGTGCATCACGAACGGAATCTCTATGTCGCTCAGCATGTCGGCGGCCCATAGCGTCTGCTCGGCTTGGTCGTAGACGACGAGCTGTTCGGGTGCGTGCCCCGGCGCGTGTAACAGCTCAACTGCCTCGTTTCCGATGTGAAGCTCGAACCGGTCTCCGAACGTCTCGTCCGGCTCGTGCAGCAGGAACGGCATGTCACGCTGGACTCCAGATTGCCGTTCCCACTCGGTGACCTGATGCTCAATGCGGGTTCCGAACTCGGCGAGCACCGCGAGGCTTTCCTGCTGCTGGATTACAGGCACGCCCGGGAAATACTCGGGCCCCAGGACGTGGTCCCAGTGGCTGTGAGTCACTGCCACGTATCTCGGACTCGCGCCCCGCGCGTAGATGTGGGTGCGCAGCAGGTCTATTTCGTCGGGATAAAGGCCGGGGTCTATCAACAGAGCATCCTTGCCACGAACGAGCACGCCGGCGTTGTAGGACAGGGAGCGGGAGGGAAAAGGCGCAAGGGAGGTCATGGTATCAAGTTAGGAGTTAGCAGGTAGCAGTTAGGAGCAGGAAGAGAGCTAGCCATTGGACCTGGACAGGTACGCGATGACGCCGTTCAGCAGCCTGCTCACTTCGTCCATCTCCGCCTGCAGCTTGCCCGATTCATCTGACTTGAGATAACCCAACAGGCCTGCTATCTCGACTTGAGTATCCAGTTCGCTCAATGAACCCCGAGCCGTGTAGACGAATTGCAGATACTCCTTGCGTCCCTTGCGCGCGGCCCCTTCGGCAACGTTGCTCGGGATGGACACCGCAGCCCGCTGCATCTGCGCGGCGAGGCCGAACCGTTCGCTGACCGGGAAACGACGAGTAACCTCATAGACACTCACTACGAGGTGAACGGCCTTGTGCCACAGTACAAGCTTCTTGTGTGCCTTCTCGGGCATTTCAACTCCTAACTGCTAACTCCTGGTGCCTGTAACACGACACCAGGTGGTCATTCACCATCCCCGCCGCCTGCATGAAGGCGTAGCAGATTGTCGAGCCGACGAAGCGGAAGCCACGCGCCTTCAGGTCCTGGCTCATGGCGTCGGACTCCCGGCTCCGCGCCGGGAGCTGACTGAGGTTGCGCCACCGGTTCTGTTTTGTCCTGCCGCCGGTGAACTGCCAGATGTAGCGGTCGAAGCTGCCGAACTCGCGCTGCACCGTAAGGAAGGCACGCGCGTTGGCGATGGTTGCCTCGACCTTCATACGGTTGCGGATGATGCCGGCATCGGCAAGCAATGTTCTCACCTTCCGGCTGTCGTACTTCGCCACCCGGCGCGGGTCGAAGTCACTGAAGGCCTTCCTGAATCCCTCGCGCTTCTTCAGGGTAATGGCCCAACTCAGACCGGCCTGGAAGGCGTCCAGCACCAGGAACTCGAAGAGCTTGCGGTCGTCGTGCAGCGGCACTCCCCATTCGGTGTCGTGATAACGGATCATCTGCTCGTTGTCCGCCGGCCACGGGCAGCGTCGGATCGGCTTCCCGGTCTTCAGGGTCTGCATACTGCCGCAAGTAAACCCCAAACCCGGCCACCGGTCAAGCCGTGCCGGCTTGACTATGGCGAACCGGCCCCCTACAATAGGCCAACCGTTGTACAAAGCCACTAGCTTCCCCTGCGGAGACAAATGAAGCCGGATGCAAGCTGCAGCCATTCTATCTCGGTCGAGGACATCGACCCGCTTGCCCTGCTCGGTCCGGCCGACGTCAACCTGACGACCCTGGCCAGACACTACAAGACAGCGATCGTCGTGCGGGACGGCCGCATCATGCTCCACGGCCCCAAGGCCGAGGAGACGGAGTTGATGAAGCTGCTCGACCGGCTGCTCGCGCGCGTCCGGCAGGGCGAACCGCTGAGCCCGGAGTTGATAAGCGCCGAGGTGGACCGTCTGCGCCGCAGCCGCGAACCCGGCGCAGGAGAGAACGAACCGGAAGTCCTCGCCATCCGGACCCCGCGAAAGGCGATATTCGCCAAGACCCGCAACCAACGCACCTATCTGCAGGCGATGCAGCGCAACGATATCATCCTCGCGGTGGGGCCGGCGGGCACCGGCAAGACGTATCTTGCCGTCGCGGCCGCCCTCGAATCGCTCGTCTCCGGCCACTCCAGCCGCATCGTCCTTACGCGTCCTGCGGTCGAGGCAGGCGAATCGCTCGGCTACCTGCCCGGGACGTTCAAGGAGAAGGTCGACCCCTATCTGCGTCCGCTCTACGACGCCCTGTTCGACATGATGCCGATGGAGCGGGTCCAGCGTCTCATCGAGCAGGAGGTCATCGAGGTAGCGCCGCTCGCGTTCATGCGGGGTCGGACGCTCTCTGACGCCTACATCATCCTCGATGAGGCCCAGAATACCACCTCGACGCAGATGCGGATGTTCCTGACCCGGCTCGGCTGGAACTCAAAGGCAATCGTCACCGGAGACATCACTCAGATTGACCTTGCCGCAGCTCACACCTCGGGCCTGATTGAAGCCGTTGAACGGCTCGAAGGCGTGGCCGGCATATCGATCGTCCATCTCACCGACGCGGACGTGGTCCGGCCGCCGCTCGTCTCGCGCATCATCCGCGCGTACGAGAACCGGCAGGCCGGCGGGAGTTAGCGGTTAGGGGTTAGCAGTTACTAATGAGAGCAGGAGATGTTTGTCATTCTGAGGCGTTCGGCGCCGAAGAATCTTCGCTGCGCTCAGGGTGACAGGGTATAGGGATACTGAGAGTGACATCAACAACTGTCCAGTGTTTCGTGCTCTCCATTATAGGAGTTGATACGGCCGGGAAAGCACACAAGAAGCTCGTTCTGTGGCAGAAGGCTGTCCACCTCGTGGTCACCGTCTATGAGGCGACTCAGCGTTTCCCGACGAGTGAACGGTTCGGCCTCGGCGCGCAGATGCAGCGGGCGGCCGTCTCGATACCAGGCAACATTGCTGAGGGCGTGGCACGCAAGGGACGCAAGGAGTACCTGCAGTTCGTCTACACTGCTGGGGGTTCGTTGAGTGAACTGGACACACAAGCGGAGATTGCCTGCCAACTCGGATATCTTACTGCCGAAGCGACGATCAAGCTGCAGGCCGTGATGGACGAAGTGAGCAGGCTCCTGAACGGCGTCATCATCTATCTGTCCAAGGTCAATGGATAGAGAACCACGAACTGCCCGGAACCTCCCAACTCCTGACTGCTACCAGCTAACTCCTAACTGGGCTTCACTGCAGTGAAGCCCAACATCTACGGCACGCGGGACAGCCGCCTGCGCTCCGACATCCGGCACCTGTGCCGGCAACTGACCCGGGACTTCAAGCCGGATGCATCCGTCGTCAACGTGGTCTTCGTGAACGACCGGCGAATACGCGAACTCAATCGCCGGTTCCTGAAGCGTGACCGGCCCACGAACGTCATCTCCTTCAACTGCGACGAACCGCGGGTACCGGGCGAACCACGCCTGCTGGGCGAAGTCTATGTCTCCCGCGACCGGGCACGCGCCCAGGCTCGCGAATACGGCGTCACCTGCGCGTCGGAAACCCGCCGCCTCACGCTCCACGGACTGCTCCATCTAATCGGCCTCACTCACCGCGAGATGGAACCGCTGTACCGGCACTACCTCGAGGACTTGTGAGCGCGGCAACCGACCAACCTCCGCCCGCTCCCCTTCGGCTCACTTCGCTTTCGCACCTCCGCCCTCAGACTTCCGACTTCTTCTAGACCATGCTCTGGTACCTGCTTGCCATCGCCCTGCTCCTCGTCTTTTCCGCTTTCTTCTCCGGGTCGGAGACTGCGCTGTTCTCGCTGACCCATGGCCAACGGGAGGCGCTCAGACAGGTTCGTCCCAGGGCAAGCCACCGGGTCGAATTGCTCCTTGCCGACCCGGACCGGCTGCTCGGCACACTCCTGCTGGGCAACCTCGTCGTCAACACGGCGATATCCAGCCTCGCCACGCTCGTGATTCTCCAACTGACCGGGCTCGGCCACGTCCGCGAAGCCTGGGCGATAGGGATCGGCGGACTCGCCGTGACAGTACTGCTGCTCGCGTTCGGCGAGGTGGCCCCGAAACTGGTGGCGTCACGCAACCCGGCCCGCGTAGCGGTCGCCACCACACCGGCGCTGGTCCCGGTTCAATGGCTGCTGACTCCCATCGCCCGTCTCCTGACCGCCATCGCGGCGCGGCTGTCGCCGGGCAAGAGCGAGCCGGACAAACTGAGCGACGATGAGATGCACACGATGGTCGAGATCGGCCGGCGTCGCGGCGTGCTTCAGGGCAGCGAGGACGAGATACTGGTGAACCTCATCGGGCTCGATGCCCGCGCCGTATCCGAAGTGATGACCCCGCGCATCGACATCGTGGCGGTCCCTGAACACGCGAGCGTAGCCGAGGCGATGGCCGTCGCCCGACGCAGCGGTTTCTCCCGCCTGCCGGTCTACCGTGAGACCATCGACCGCATCACCGGCACGCTCCACGTCAAGGAGCTGCTGACCGCCCCGGATGAGACCGCTCCGGTGACTGCGATCTGGCGGCCGGCGCACTTCGCGCCCGAAGTGAAGCCCCTGCCGGAACTGCTCGATGAGACCCGCCGCAAGGGCTCGCACATCGTCATTGTGGTTGACGAATTCGGACAGACCGCCGGCCTCGTGACCCTCGAAGACCTGCTCGAAGCCGTGTTTGGCGAAATCGTGGACGAGTTCGACGTTGCCGAGGAACTCCCCTACACCAAAATGGAGGAAGACTGCTACCTGGTCGACGGCGAGATCGATGTCGCGACCCTGAACCGGCTGCTCAGGAACGCCCTCAGGGGCGTCAGACACGAGCGGCTCTCCTCCTTCATCCACGAGAAGCTCGGGCGACTGCCCCGGGCAGGCGACACCCTGCGCCACGGACGCCTCGAGATCACGGTGCGCGAGACCGACGGACCGAAGCTCGAGAAGGTCGTCGTCTGCCGGAAACGGAAGTAGCAGGTGGAACTCGTCGGCATCATCCTGCTGCTTGTCGCCAGCGGCGCTTTCTCCGGCACCGAGACCGCCCTCTACCGGGCCAACTGGATCCGTCTCACCAACTGGACCGACCGCGGGCTGGCCGGCGCCCGCGCTGCCCTGTCCATCCTCGACCGTCAGGACCAGGCCGTCATTACCATCCTCGTCGGCAACAACCTGGTCAACAACTTCGTCAGCATTCTCATCTCGCGCTTCTTCGTGCTGGCGCTCGGGCCGGCGATGACACCGGTCGCAGTCGCAGTAGCAGTCACAGCGACATTCATCTTCGGCGAGTACCTGCCCAAGTCGCTCGCCCGCGCTTTCCCCAATCCCTGGCTGCGCCGGGCGGCGCCGCCGCTCGAAGTTCTGCGGTTCCTTTTCTACCCCCTGGTGATTCTATTCTGGTACTTGAGCCGGGTTCTGGCACCGCGGCGGCCGCGCCAGCGGCTGACGCTGACCCGCGAAGACTACATCGCGGCCTTCACGCGCCGCGAAGGCACCGTCCAGCGGAACGCCCGGATGGCCGCACGCCTGTTTGGGTTCACCCAGACGCAGGTCGGTGAGCTCGAGATACCAATCGACACCGTCAAATCGGTGCCGGCCGACGCCGGTATCAAAGACGTGATGGCCGTCACTCGCCAGTACGGCTACTCACGCCTGCCGGTCTACACGGGAACGCCGGACAACCTCACCGGCGTGCTCGTGGTCAGGGACCTGCTCTCGGCGCCCAGGTACCGCATCCGGCGCATCAGCCGTGTGAGCCGCGACGCACGGGCGCTGGCAGTGCTCCGGCAGATGCAGCGCCGCGGCGAACACCTCGCGGTGGTGGAAGACGCGGAACACCGGGTCACCGGCATCGTCTCGCTCGAAGACCTGCTCGAGGAACTAGTCGGCGAAATCCGGTCTGAAGGATGAGCGGAAGTGATCAAGAGGTCCAGTGGTCTAGTGACCCAGTGAAGACACTCGCACCAGACCACTGGACCACTGGATAACTGGACCACTTCTCCTATGCGGCGAATCGTCCGCGCTGAGGCCATCTGCCTCCGCGTCCGGGACTACCACGAATCGTCCAAGCTCGTGACGTTCTTCACGCTCGAACACGGCAAAGTGAGCTGCCTCGCCAAAGGCGCGCGCCGGCTCAAGAGCAGGTTCGGCGCGGCGCTCGACCTCTTTACCCGTTCGCGCATTATCTACTACGCAAGCGAGACGCGCACTCTGCTCACACTCTCTGACGCCGAGTTGGTCCATGCCTTCTCCGGTGTCGCGCTGCGCCCCGAACGGTTCCTTGCGGCCGAACAGATGGCGGAGTTCGCGCTCCGCGTCATCCAGCCACACGACCCCAGCCCCCAACTCTACCGTCTCCTGCTCAACTACCTCTCCACTCTGGAAAGTCTGCAGTACCCAGTTTGCAGTTTGCAGTCCTCCGGTTCCGCCAATCTGCAATCTGCAATCTGCAATCTGCAATCGCCCAGTCCCTATCCCGCCCTCGTCTGCTCCTTCCTCCTCAAGGCCGCGAGCTTCCTTGGATTCCGGCCCGAGCTGCGACGGTGTCTCATCTGCCGCCGCCCGATCGAGAACCAGCGCCCGGCTTACTTCGAACCCGGTCGCGGCGGCGTCATCTGTCCGCGCTGCGCCGGTGAGAACCCCCTAGGGACCCGACTGGAGCCTGCGGGCCTCGACGCTCTCGCCTTCCTGCTCTACACCCCTGCCGCGGAGATCGCGCGTGTGTTGGCAAACAGTCCTCAGCCTGCTCTCGAGACCGACCGCCGGGAACGCCAAGGTCGCCATGACTCTGGTCCGGACAATCTGCAATCTGCAATCTGCAATCTGCAATCTCCCCTCGACCTCGTCCTCGGCTTCCTCGGCCACCACTTCGACCCGCTTGTGCTCAACTCCTTCCGCTGGCACGCGGGACTCGAACGCAACACCTAGCCGTCCTACGCACTCCCGCCGGAGTCGATGCCGTGTCCGGGAAAGCCAGGCTGGGCTCTCGCGAATCTCCTTCGCGGGCTCAGCCAGCCTGCCGCCGACAGGAGCGCCAGCAGCGGCATCATGGGCACGCGAAAACGTGATGAAGCCTCCGGTCCGGCAGACGTGAGCAAGAGGTATCCGAGCACCATGACTACAACCACGACGCCGGGAGTCCACCCGCTGCGCGGCGTACGCACCAGCCACAATACGACGCCGGTGTAGAGCACGGCGAGAAAGGCCAGTCCCCACAGGGAGATGAGGAAGAGAAACCGGTGCTCGGACCAGACCACGCCGAGCACGGCCGCGGCCGAGGCTAGCGATACATCAATTCGGTCTAGCAGTTCCCGACCGCGCTCGCCCGACTCGAACCCGGCCAGGTAGGCAAGGAAGTATGTCCCCGGCTCGAGCAGCAGCGCCGCCGTGCCGCGCAGGTGCACGAGGGCGTACCAGCCCGGGTTGCGGACAATGATCGACAATCCTTCACGCAGCCACTCCTCGCCCCGCACCGCATCATTCCGGCCGGCGAACTCCGGATGCGCGGCCGCCCAGCCGCTGAAGTCCGTACGCCCGGTTTCCAGCCCCATTTCGCGGTGAACCTGGAAGAGCGGCTTGCGGTCACGCATTGAGATGGCTCCTGCTGCCCGATAGAAGTACATGTTCTGGCCTTCGAGGTGGCTGAACCGGGCGCTACCGGTCTTCTGCAGGTTCTTCAGTTGCCATCCGCCGACGAGCAGAACGGGCGCGAGCAGGAACGCGCCGGCACGGACCAGAGCCCGTCGCCATCTTGCCCGCCCCGGGCCGGCCTCCGGGTCCTTCAACAGGATGTGGAGCGCGACACCGGCAGCGCCCAGTGGCACGAGGTAGTATGCGACCGGCCGGATATAGGTCGCACATGCCAGAACGAGTCCGGATAGGAAGAAGCCGGACCAGCCGCGCAGCGGTGAAAGGCCCCTCGCCAGCAGCCAGATTGCCGTCAGCATCAGCAGCGTGAAGACTGTCTCGGACAACAGCATCTGCCCCAGGCAGACGCTTGCCACGTCAACAGAAAGGATGACTGCGGCCAAGGTGCCGACCCGCGCACCGAAGAGCCTGCGCCCCAGAAGCCACGCGAGCGCGACCGTACCGGTGGCGGTAATCGCCTGGAGGACAATGACCGGCAGGATAGAGACACCGAACAGGGAGTACACACCGGCGAGCAGCAGCGGGTAGCCGGGCGTGCGGAATGCCTCGTAGTTGAATGGCGGTCCGCTCGACCGGCTGAACACACCATGCCGGAGCATGTTGACGGCCAGGCTGTGGTAGGACGCCGAGTCCGGATGCCAGACTGCGGCGGGGTTGCGGAACCAAACAAGCAGAGCCAAGCCGAGCTTGGTTAGGAGTGAGAACCCAAGTATGAGCGCCAGCCCTGCCCGGTCCCGACTACAGGCTCTTACTGGCGACTGCACCGCCGCGATTCTATCCCGTGATAACCTGTGGTCAAGAAGATGGAGCGAAGTGCTGACCCTGACTCGCTCCTTGAGCCGGCGCGCCCTGGGCCGCTGCTCGCGCGCATGACAGATCTACTCCCGCCCTGGCCCCGACACCTGAAGCCCGATACATGGCGACTGGGACCTCGCGCCGAACTCGCGGTTGTATCTCTCGATGTACGGCTCGTTGTTCGTCACGAAGTACCGGCAGAAGTACCGCCGGTTGCGTACTCGCTTGTATCATGAGTAGTGTCTTTCGTTTCATCTCAACCTCAACCTCGACCTCAACCTTGACCTCTATCCGTTGTTGTTCCGCGCGTTGTTCGCGTAGTTCTACCCGCAGCTGTTCGAGACGTTGTTCGGTTCGTTGTTCGGCGCGATTTGCGCCGCGTTGGCTTTTGACTTTTGCCTTTTGACTTCTGACTTCTTCTATGGGCCGACGCTACCCCCCAGGCGGCCTGTGGGCCGTGGAGTGGGCGGCAGAATTGTGGTCCGGACCAGGCCTCACTACCACATATGGTGTATGTGCTGCTGGATATACGCGCCGGGAATGGCTCATTCACTGGCATTAGAGAAGCCGCAGCCCCGAAACGTAGCATCGCTCGTTAGTTCGTACATCGTCCATCGTCCTTCGTTGGCCATAAGTCGATAGGATTCCGAGAGTTCTGGTTTCTGGTCTCTGGATTCTGGTCTCTGCACTGTCCGGTTTTCACTATCCCCCAGACCGCTGGGGGAGTCCTTGCCCCCTAGCCGGCCCACGTTCCTGCGGCCGGCACAGCCCTGGAAACAGCAGCCGTTCCGGCCACTGCAACGGCAATCACTCTGGCCTCATGCTCGGCACCCGTAACAGCCTCCGGTCCTCGAACCCCAACTGCACCTGGTTCCGGCACTGCACCTGCGCCCTGAACCGCACCCGGTCCTCGCATCGCAACGGCTACCGGTCATGCTGCCGAGCCGGCTCTCGTGCCTGCTTCTGCAACAGCGCCTAATCCAGACCCCGAAACAGCGTCCGTTCCGGCCCACGTTTCAGCACCCGCAACAGCCGCCGCTCCTGTTCCCGTAACGGTATCCAGCCCTGCGCCGGACCCCTCTTTCCATCGCTCCTGCCGCGCTGGCCTGACTCCGTTCTCTTCACCGTCATTCGACTTCCGCTCCTCTCTGCGGTTTTGCCTCTTGGCTTTTGCCTTCTGACCTTTGACTTGACTCCTCCGCCTCGGCACTCCGTCCTCAGGTCCTGACGTGACTCCTCCATCCTCCGACCTCACTCCTCGACCCTACCTCCCACCTCCTCCCTCTTCCATCTTCCATCCTCCTTCCTCCATCTTCTCTCCTCCATCCTCAGTCCTTTCTCGGCCCGCGCCCCGCCGCAAGCGTATTGCCTCGCCTGTCCGCAACCCCGCCCGAAAAGCCTGGGGCAACCTCCAAGTAACTCGCACCGCACCGCCTTGACTTCCTCAGAGGCAGGCGCATAATTGACCTGTAAGAGAAAGAAAGAGAAACTGCCCGTGCGCGCGAACATGTCAGACACCAGTTCCGATGTCCAGCCGCGCCGGTGCGGTCACGGAGGTGAATCATCGCAAGTTCCTCGCTGAAGTCTGAAATCTCAGAGAAGCTCGACCTGCTCCTGGCCGAGGACCAACGTAAAGTGCTTGACCTTGCACGCGCACTGGCCGAGCGGAAGACACGCACGGTAAAAGGAAAGGACCTGCTTCCGTTCACGACAGGCTTCTCCAAAGAGGACCTGGAGGTTATGCGCCAAGCAGTCGAAGAGGATTGCGAGAGGGTGGAACTGAGTGAGTGGTAGTGTTCTCCTCGATTCCAACTTCATCGTAGCGCTCTTCGAGCAAGACCCTGGGGCACAGTCCGTGCTGCTGGCCGCCGAGCGCGTTTTCGTGCCGAGCGTCGCTCTCGGAGAACTGTACTATGGCGCCCAGGAGTCAAGTCGCCGGGAAGAAAACGTGGCTCGCGTTGACCGCTTCGCCGCCGCTAACGAAGTGCTGCCGTCCGACGTCGAGTCGGCCCGGCACTACGGGCGATCAGGGATGCCCTGCGCAGGCAGGGCCGTCCGATTCCGGACAACGACATCTGGATTGCGGCGATTGCCCGGCAACACAACCTGACTCTGATAACCCGTGACGCGCACTTCTGCGAGATCGATGATCTGACAACCGAAGACTGGCAGTGAAGGTCAGTGTCCGGCAGAGAACCGGGGCTGTGAGCCGTAAGCCGTGAGCCAGATGCTGTCGGCGAACGCCCCGCAAGTGCAGCCCGAACTCGCCTGTCTTGACGGGTGCGCAATTAATGTTTATGCCCCCGGAAATCCCATGCTTGCGTTGCGACAACCCTGCTTATGATATGAGCTTCTAGTATGGATCCAGCCATCATCACTGTTCTGATTATCCTCGTCGCTACTGCGATCCTGCTCGTCTTTGAGGTTGTCCGCATCGACGTTGTGGCCATTGTCTGCATGCTGGCGTTGGGATGGACCGGCGTGCTGACGCCGCAGGAAGTGCTCTCCGGTTTTTCGAGCAATGCCGTGATCGCTATGATAGCCGTCATGGTTTTGGGACAGGGCATTGCTAAGACCGGCATCATGGATCGGTTTTCACGCGCGGTCTTGGAGAAAGTGGGAACCAGGAAGTCGAGCGTGATTGGGGTAATGTCCTTATCGGTGGGGGGCCTCTCGGGGCTCATACAGAACATCGGTGCGGCGGCGCTTTTCCTGCCGGGTATTCTCAATATCTCACGCCGGGAAAGAATCCCGGCATCGGCTTTGATCATGCCGATAGGATTTGCGGCCATAGTGGGCGGCACATTGACCATGGTGGGCTCCGGCCCGCTTATTCTGATCAATGACCTGCTTCGCAGCGCTGACTTGGCGCCCTATGGACTATTCAGCACAACACCGGTGGGTATTCTGTTGCTGCTTTCTGGAATCGGCTTCTTCTTTCTATTCGGCAAAATCGTTCTACCTCATTCAGAATCTCCGGGCGAATCAGTATCGGAGCAGGACAAACTCATTGAAGCACTACACTTGCCGCATCATATCTGGCACTATGCCATTCCCCCAGACAGCGCATTGGCAGGCAAGACGACCGAGCAATCGGGTGTATGGGGCAGATTCAATCTGAGTATTCTGGGTATCTCGCAAGGCAGGGAGGCGGAATACGCGCCCTGGCGAGAAGCGAAGTTCGCGGCTGGGCAGGAGATGGCGCTCTTGGGCAACGAAGAAGATGTGAAGAGATTCGCCTCCGCCCACAACCTGATACATCAAGAACAGGCTGATCGTTTTTCCAGCCTCAGCGATCCAGAGCGCGCCGGTTTTGCAGAAGTCATTATCCCGCCCCGTTCGGAGATGATCGGTCAGACCATTCGCCAGTTTTCACTTCGCAAACGGTATGCCGTGGAGCCAGTAATGATGTTCAGCAAGGGAGAAGAAATACGGGGTGATTTTTCAGACCGTCAGGTACTTCCCGGCGACACAATGATTGTCCATGGTTTGTGGGAGAATGTAGGCGATCTGAAAGCTAATTCTGGTTTTGTGGTGGCGACACCGTTCACGGCCGAAAAGAAGCAAACACCCTCAAGAACCTGGGGGGCCGCGCTCTGTTTCCTGTGCGCCATTGGATTGGCAATGACCGGCGCTCCCATCTCACTGGCATTTTTCACCGGCGCTATCGCTATGGTACTGATCCGGGTACTCACAATCCAGGAAGCCTATCAAACCATCGAGTGGAAGGTTGTTTTTCTTCTCGCCGGGCTTATTCCGCTGGGGGTCGCCATGCAGAAGACCGGAACCGCAGCCTTTCTGGCGGAGAAAGTGATGTCGCTGGTTCGGGGGGGGCATCCGGCGCTTATCCTTCTGACCGTTGCGGTTCTATCCACCCTGTTTTCGCTGTTCATGTCCAATGTAGGTGCGATTGTGGTGCTGGCCCCTTTGGTCATGAGCATGGCGCAAATTGGTGGTCTCGATCCCCGTCCTCTGGCTTTGATGGCAGCGGTGTGTGCGGCGAATTCCTTCATTTTGCCCACCCACCAGGTCAATGCTCTGTTGATGTCCCCCGGCGGATATCGTAATGCAGATTATTTCAAGGCCGGCGGCGGAATGACCTTGCTGTTTCTTGTGGTTGTCGTGTCTGTATTCTACTTCTTCTATCTATGAATCCCAGGAACTAAAGGAGAAACCTCATGCTGCTCAAGCATTTCTTCGTCGGTAAAATCGCTCACAGTTCTTACCTTCTCGCGGGAAAGAACTATTGCGCCGTCATCGATCCTCAGCGGGATATCGATGTCTACATCACCGAAGCCCGTACGATGGGGGTGGAAATCACCCACATTATTCAAACCCATCTTCATGCTGATTTCATTTCGGGGCACATGGATCTGGCGAAAGAAACCGGTGCGAGAATCTACATGGCGGAATCGGCAAAGTGTACCTTCGACCACGTGGCCATATCTGAAGGCGATTCCATAGAGTTGGAGGATATGCTTCTCCAGGTATTGGAGACCCCTGGGCATACCCCGGAACATCTCAGCTATGTCGTGATCGACAAATCCCGGTCGGACAGCCCGATCGGCGTTTTTGTGGGCGATACGCTCTTTGTTGGGGATGTAGGAAGGCCGGACCTCTTTCCTGGCAAGGAGGAGGAACTGGCGCGGAAACTCTACCACAGTCTGCATGACAAACTGCTGAAGCTGCCTGATTACGTCGAAGTCTATCCGGCGCATGGCGCGGGTTCCTTGTGCGGTCGTGCTGTGGGCGCCAAATGGCGCACCACCATCGGCTACGAACGTAACTTCAACCCTGTTCTTCAAATCAAGGACAAATCCGTGTTTGTCAAATCGCTCACGCAAGACATGCACCCTGCCCCAGATCATTTCCGCCGCTGCAGCGACATCAACCGTCATGGACCTGCTCTGGTTGCCGATCTCCCCAATATGAAGAAACTAAGCCCGGGCCAGTTCAAGGAACGCATGAGCGCCGCAAACACCGTGCTGCTCGACGTCCGTGGTTATCACGCCTTTGCCGGCCAGCACATACCCGGCGTCTGGCATCTTGATCTCAAAAGCAACTTCCCGACTTTTGCCGGCTGGGTCTTGCCGCCGGACAAGGATATCTTGCTGATTGCAGATGACCATGGAAAGGCACTGGAAGCCAATACCTGGGCACGCCGGGTTGGTTTGGACAGGATTGTGGGTTACCTGGATGGCGGCATGGTCGCCTGGGCCGTGGCGGGATTAAGGACCAGTCGCATCGAGTTGACTTCGGTTGAGGACTTGCACGATATGATCACCGGCACAACCAGATTTGTGTTGCTGGACGTACGAGCAGAGCTTGAGTATGCGGACATCCATATCAAAGGCGCCATCAATATCCCGGTGGCCGAGTTGCGCACCCGCCACCATGAGCTGAACAAGGACAAGACAACCGTCCTTATCTGCAGTTCGGGGAATCGCTCCACGCTCGGTGCCAGCATTCTCAAACAGCATGGATTCAACGATGTCCACAATGTCGCTGGAGGATTAACCGGCTATCACGCTGCCGGGTACATCCGGGAGTGCCGGGTCTGTGTCAATCCGCATGGCTCCAGATTCTTCGCGGACTTTGGCGAGGGGAAAAACCACCAGACTGCAGAGTAGCCCATGGAGGACAGACTGATGGAGTTACTAACACAAGTGCGCTGGTCGCCTTATGCAGTTGGGATTGGCATCGGCATCCTGAGCTGGCTCAGCTTTCTCATCTCCAGAAAACCGCTCGCATGCTCAACAAGCTTTGCCAAGACCAGCGGCATGATTGAGAGACTGTTTTCAAGGAAGAAGGTTGACCTGAAGCCTTACTACCGGAAGATAGGGCTTGCCGTCGACTGGCAATGGATGCTGGTGTCGGGCATTATCATCGGCTCGCTGATATCGGCGTTGCTGTCCGATGATTTTCGCTGGCAGTGGGTTCCTTTGTCCTGGGAGGCTGCCTTTGGCGGTAACCCGTTACTGCGCGTCGTCGTTGCGCTGGTTGGCGGAGGTTGCATCGGTTTTGGTGCGCGATGGGCAGACGGATGCACCAGCGGGCATGGTATCAGCGGAGCGCTACAGCTTGCCGTTTCAAGCTGGATTTCGGCCATATGCTTCTTTATTGGCGGCATTCTGACGGCGCACATTGTCTTCACCTTCATCGGTTAGCAGGAGGGGAACATGCAAGCAAACGAATCCTTGGATAAGCCCATGCGGACAACCGTACCAAAGAAAGACATATCGTCCCTACTCTGGGGATTGGCGTTCGGTATTGCGTTCGGCTTTCTGCTTCAGAAGGGTGGCGCGACAAAATATGACGTGATTGTCGGGCAATTGCTGCTCACCGATTTCACCGTCCTGAAAATCATGCTCTCCGCAGTCTTGGTCGGAATGATTGGTATCTATGCGATGAAGACCCTGGGCTGGGTGAAGCTTGCTCCCAAGCCAGGCTCTGCGGGCAAGAACGTGATTGGCGGTTTGGTCTTTGGGGTGGGCTTTGCGGTATTGGGCTATTGTCCCGGCACCATTGCGGGCGCTATAGGTAACGGCGCGTTGGACGCCCTGGTCGGAGGACTGGCGGGAATTCTGGTCGGTTCCGGTCTCTTTGCGGCACTTTACCCGCGACTCAAACAGGGCATTCTGATGAAAGGCAGTTTTGGCGACCTGACCTTCCCGCGCTTGTTCGAAGTCAATGATTGGGTGATCGTCATCCCCGTTGCAGCGCTCATTCTTCTCTTGCTGTATTGGCTGGAGCGGGCCGGTTTGTGAAGGGGTAATACCGGGGACGCAATGAGAGGTTTCTGACGTCATTCCAGACCCTTGCCATTCTGGATTCAAGATCGCAGATTGCAGATTAGCCGCACGGGCCTCTGCTTTCCGTTCCCCGGTCCCACGTAGCCATCTTGTGATGCGAACCGGGCTCTGACCGCGCCTTCGGCGCGAGTTTCCAGTTGCCAGATCGCAGTTCCCAGGACGTAGCGGCCAGGACGGAGTGTCGACGTCGAGGGGGGGGAATGAGGGACAGTCACCTATTAGGACCGGCGGCGAAGTCCCGGTGACGCGATAGGCGATTCCTGACGCGCGCGTCTCCCCTGCCATCGGCGCGACCCGAGGGCCGCTTCAACGGCGCTTGCGCCGTCGTGCCAGCCCGCAGCCCGATGGGCGTAAGTGAGGAGCGGCGGGGAGTTACCTNNCGCGAGTTACCTCCCCGCCGCAGTATACAGGCTTCTTCGCTTAGTGAGTCACGATGACTTTGGCCACCGGCGCATCGGCACCGGCAACACGCGCGAAGTAGATGCCGTCAGCAAGCTGCCGGCCGTCAAGCGTGGTCTGGCCCCGATTGAGGCTTAGCGTACGCACCACACTGCCGGTTGCGTCATACAGCTCGACCGTCTTCTCAAGTCCGGTCGGGTTGAGCAGCCGGATGGTCGTCGTCCGGCCGAACGGATTCGGGTTGACGTCAAGCCGCGCAGGTACCGGCATCGGGGTCGGCATAACCCACTCGGAGACGCCGACAGGGCCGGAGACCGTCGCGTTGGCGCAGATGTCGCGCACCGGGGCGTCACGGCTCGGACCCCACCCGCCGGTGTTCTCCCAGCCTTGGTAGGAAAGAGGCGGGATTGAATCCATGCCGAAGGACGGGTCGCTGGACGTCCACGAGACTGCGCCGACGAAGAACGCGCCCTCGTCAATCACAACTGGCGTGGGCAGGCTAACCTCGTACCAGTTGGCGGCGGTAACGGTCACGGTGTCGGCAAACAGGATGGTCCCCGGGCCGTCGCCCAGCCCGTCGTCGTCGTAGACTGCCATCATGACGTCTACGCTTAAGGCCGAGGTCATGTACTGACGGATGGCGCTGATGGAACAGGGGTACACCGGTGGCACAAAGCGGTTGCCGAACCCACCCGGTCCGTTCCAGTACATGGAGTTGCCCGGCACGCCGGCGTCGTACGTGAGTCTCGTAGGCAAAGTCACGACGCGAAGCTCGATTGTGGCGGTATCGTTCGAGGCCAGCATGTCACCGCTCATCTTGGTGTAGATCTTGATGACGTAGACGCCGCTTGTCGCCGGACGCCAGGAAGTGGCAAGCGCGAGCGACTCGACCGCGCCCGGGTCGGAGGCCGAAGCCCACATCGAATCGGTGAAGACAGGCGTACCGTTCTGCCTGAGAACCCTGAAGAAGGTCTTGTAATCCGCCTCAGGCTGGTTGCCGAAGTTCTTCACGACCGCCCACAAGTAGAGCTGCTCGTTGTTGATGGCAAACATGCCGCCGTTGCGGTCGTTCATTGCGTTCCTGACGCCCACGTCGTGAATCTGCAGCGAGGTGGATTCGGGCGGGAAGAAGCGGACCGCGAGGTCCGGATGGATGGCGTTGTGGGCGGGCGTCGTGCCCGAGAGGTAGTTCAGACCGATAGCGCCGGAGATATTCTCGATGCCGGTCTGGTTATTCTCCGAGCCCCAGCCGTTGTAGGGGGAGCCGCTCTGCTCTTTGTACTGAAACGTGACTGAAGAATCTGCCTTGGTCAGGATAACCTGAAAGCTGTTGTTGCCACCCGTGCTCCAGAACGAGATGCTGTCGTACTCGACGATGAAGCTGTCGGTCCCGTTTGACCAGTACCAGACCGAGCCGTTGGGCGAGCCGCTGGCGCTGCAGTCAAGGTCGCTCAACAGCATGGCAAGCTGGTTGTTCGGTCTCTGCGTGCTCGGGACGGGCTTGAACGGCGAGGCGTTGGCCGCTTTGTCGCCAAAGGTTATGTAGCCGTTGGACCCGACGATCACCGAATTGACCTTGTACCAGTAGTACGGGAAGTCAAATCCGATTGAGAACGGTCCGACGAGGTTGTCGTCATCAAGACCCGTGACCTGAGTCCCGACTCCCTTGATGTCCACCCAGCTGTAGGTTGGGGCACCCGGGGCAGTCGTGTCCGAGTCCAGGTACTGGTAGCCATACGTATCCGGTCCGCCGCCGCCAAGCGGCACCGGCGACGTCGACGGCACCACACCGCCCGGGGTGAGCGCAACCAGCGCGATTGACAGAATAGTTACGAACATCAGTCCTCCTTTTTGGCCCCGCCGGTGGAGCCGCAGTTCGCTTTGTCTAGTGCTGCCCGGCCCGATGCCGGACAGTGCCGCTTTACTAGCGGGCTCTTAGCAGAAGTGAATATAGGCTGCCCGCTCCGGAAGTCAAGGATAGGTGGTGTGAGACGGCCGGGGACGACGACCCCTGCCGCCGGCCCCGCACCGGCTCCGCGCCCAGTCGCGTCCTGGCCTTGACTTTTGGTCGGAAGACCGAAGAATATCAGGCACATGGATAAGTTCGTAATCCGCGGCCAGACGCGGCTCGACGGGACGGTCGCGACTGCCGCCGCGAAGAACGCGGTTCTTCCCATCCTTGCCGCCTGTCTCCTGACCGAAGAACCGTGCACCATCCGCGACATACCTCTCCTCGAAGACGTGAAGACCATGGCCCGGCTGCTCCGCTCTCTTGGCGTCCAGGTTGAACAGAGGAAACACACCATCAAGATCGCAGCAAGCGACAAGATCGAGCGTACTGCGACCTACGACATCGTTCGCAAGATGCGGGCCAGCTACTACGTGCTGGGTCCGCTGCTCGGTCGCTTCGGAGACGCCCGGGTGTCGCTACCCGGCGGCTGCGCTATTGGCCCTCGGCCGGTCGACCTTCACCTCAAGGGCATCGCTGCGCTTGGTGCCGAGGTAGACCTCGAGCACGGCTACATCCATGCCACGGGCAAGCTGCGCGGCGGAACCATGCTCCTCGAGGGAGCGGCCGGCCCAAGCGTCGGCGCCACCGCGAACACGATTATGGCCGCCGTGCTCGCCGACGGTGAGACCGTCATACAGGGCGCCGCGTGCGAGCCCGAAGTATCCGACCTCGCCGGGTTCCTCACCGCCATGGGCGCGAAGATTGAAGGCGCCGGCACGCCGGTTGTCAGGATCAAAGGGGTAAGGCGGCTGCGCGGCGCTGACTATCGTCCGATCCCAGACCGGATTGAAGCCGGCACGCTCGCGGTTGCCGCCGCCATCACCAAAGGCAGGCTCGAGATCACCGGCTGCGAACCCGAGCACCTCACGTCAGCAGTTGACTGCCTGCGCCGGGCCGGCGCGACCGTTGAGACCGGCAAACGCAGGATGGTCGTCAGCGCCGAACGACGACCCCTATCGGTCACTATCACGACCGCGCCGTTCCCCGGATTTGCGACCGACCTGCAGGCCCAGTTCACCGCGCTGCTGGCACTCGGTCAGGGCACGAGCGTAGTTACCGAGAACGTGTTCGAGGCGCGCTTCCTGCACGCTCTGGAACTGAACCGCATGGGCGCCAACATCGATATCAACGGTCGGACCGCGGTAGTGCAGGGCGTAGAAGCTCTCTCCGGAGCCCAGGTCATGGCATCTGACCTCCGCGCATCGGCCGCACTGGTTCTGGCCGCCCTCGCGGCGAAGGGCGAGACCGAGGTCCAGCGCATCTACCATCTTGACCGTGGCTACGAATCGCTCGAACAGAAACTCAACGGGGTCGGCGCGAAAATCGAGCGCGTCAGCTATTGAAGCCACAATACACAGGCAAAGGTAGAGGCAAAGGAGACCTCTCTACCTCTGCCTCTCGGGTCGGCTTGCTCGTGATCGGCGGGAGTTCGCCGATCTCGGTCCAGTCGATGACCAAGACCCGCACCGACGACGTCAGAGCAACCGTGCGCCAGATCCGCCGACTGGAACGCTGCGGCTGCGAGCTGGTGCGGCTTGCCGTCCCGGACGCAGCAGCCGCGGCCGCACTGCCGGAAATCCGCCGTCTTGTCACACTGCCGCTCGTCGCCGACGTCCACTTCGATTATCGACTGGCGCTTGCCGCGCTCAAGTCCGGGTTCGACAAAGTCCGCATCAACCCGGGCAACATCGGCGCTACATGGAAGGTCGGCGAAGTCATCAAGGCCGCAAAGGACACAGACGCGGCCATCCGGGTCGGGGTCAATGCCGGTTCCATTGCGAAGTCGGTACTGCGCAAGTACCGCCATCCCACGGTCGCAGCAATGGTCGAGAGCATGGCAGTGTGCCTGGAACCATTTGAGAGGCTCCGTTTCAAGAACATTGTCCTTTCGGCCAAGTCGACCGACGTGCCCGAGACGATAACCGTGTACAGGGAGTTGTCGCGAAAGTGGCGCTACCCGCTGCACCTCGGGCTCACTGAAGCCGGACCGCCATTCGAAGGCGCAATCCGCTCCGCCGCCGCGCTATCGGTGCTGCTTCTCGAAGGTATCGGTGACACTGTCCGTGTCTCGCTGACCGGCGACCCGGTGCAGGAAGTCGTGGCCGGATACGAACTGCTTGGTGCGCTCGGTCTGCGCCGCCGCGGCCCGCTGGTCTACTCCTGCCCCACCTGCGGCCGGACCGGCATCGACGTCATCGGCCTGACCCGCGATGTGAAGCAGGCGCTCCGCGACCAGCCTGAACCGCTCAAGGTTGCGGTAATGGGCTGCGTCGTGAACGGGCCGGGAGAAGCGCGAGAAGCAGACTTCGGGATTGCCGGAGGCAAGGGTCGGGGTATCGTCTTTGCCCACGGCCGGGTCGTCAAGACCTGCGCGGAGGACGAATTGCTGAGTGCCCTGCTGGCCGAAGTCCGGAAGGCTCGGCCGTCCGGCTCTCGACACTGACTAGCTAGGAACCGGGCTTCGTCTCCCCGACAGACAGCGCCGCACCGAGCGCGGCCGCGAGCAGCGGTTTGCGGGCGACTGTCACCGGGATTCCGAGTGCCCTCTCAAGGGCTGCCTTCATCCCTGGATTCTGAGCTACGCCACCTGTGAATACGACCTCGGGCTCGACCCGCAGCCGCGCTGCCATGTTGGCGACGCGCCTTGCCAGCGCCTCGTGCAGACCGGCAATCACATCGGCAACCGGTGTGTCGGCCGCAAGCAGCGAGAGTATCTCCGACTCCGCCATCACGACGCATAGGCTTGACACCGGTACCGGCCGCCTTGACTCGAGGCTCAGCCAACCGAAGTCTTCGAGCGGCACCGACAGGGTTTTCGCCAGCACCGACAGGAAGTGCCCGGTGCCGGCTGCACAGCGGTCATTCATGACGAAGTCGTGTACTTTGCCCGATTCGTCGAGGCTGAGCACCTTTGAGTCCTGTCCCCCGATGTCGATGACAGTCCGGCACGTCGGATGCCAATAGCGGATACCGAGGGCCGCTGCCCTTATCTCGGTGATGGTCCCCTCAACATAATCCACCGCGTGGCGGGCATACCCGGTCGCCACCACACCTCGCACGTGACCGGAGAGCTCTTTGTGTTCGCTGCGGCACTCACTCAGAACGTGATGCGCGGTCTCCCGCGGCCGCGGCCCGGTCGGGACAACCTTCTCGCAGAACGCCTGCTGGCTGACGCGATCGAACACAACCAGCTTGGTATTGACCGAGCCAACGTCTATCCCGGCTGTAATCACGGCTTCCTCCGAAAACGGGGACTGTACCGCGACGCGTTCCCCGCGTCGCTCCGAGGGACTGTCCCCGTTTTCGCGGTCGGGAGAGAACCGATGCAGCCCGTTCTCGCTGTGATCATCACTTCCTCCTCCGGCCATAGTCCAGATTGCGTCCGGCCTCTTTCGCCGCGCGCACAAATGCGCGGACGTTCTCGGGTGGCGTCTCCTGCGGCACCTCGCAACCGGTTGCGGCAACGAAGCCCATCGGGCACTCCCGCCCGGCCGCAACCATCGTGGCGACCTCGCGCTCCACCGTGGTCGGGTCGGAGAGCAGGATTGCCGACGTGTCATAGTTGCCGATGATCCGGCAGCGTCGGCCGGCACCGGCGACCGCTTCGGCGATGCCAATCCGATCGACGCTCAGCAGGTCCGCGCCGGTGTCAGGCATCATACCGACGGTTGCACGAGTATCGCCGCAGATGTGGAGCACGACGTCGAGGTCATAGCGATGCAGATACCGAATCACCTCGGCCTCTGACGGCAGGGCGAACCGGCAGTAGTGCTCTACCGAGATGACGCTGCCCGACGCCAGCGGGTCAACGAGAATCGGCAGCCCCCCGGCGCCAATGATGGCGCGACAGAACCGCGTTATTGAACGCGTAGCGTAGTCAAGCAACTCCTTCACACGTTCGGGCTCGGTCAACAGCCCGAGCAGGAACGCCTCTTGGTCTACCAGTTGTTGGGCGGTCGTGAACGGGGCGGGAACATAGGCGAGAATCGGCACCGTATCCCCTCTTGCCTCGTAAGCATACGTGATGGCATCAAGGTAGACGCGCAACCGGCCGTCGTGCAGCGGGTCGGCAGCGGGATGGGTACAGCCACGGTCTTCTTCGGCGGAAAGCCGTGGCAGTCCCTCCCATTTCGGCGTCGCGAGCAGCGGCAGGTCATCGTCCGGGTACTCGTAGCACGAACCCAGCGCCTCGGCCAAGAGACCGACCTCGGAGAAGAAGGAGATGAAGTCAGTGCCATAGGTTTCCTGTGCCACCAACTGGCTGCGTGCCATCGCGACCCCGTCCGTATAGTAGTCACGCACCGAGATTCCGGCGACTCGTGCCGCGTGAGCGGTAACCAGTGGGAACACCGGCACTCGGTCCTGTTGCTCGTCGATGACCAGCAGGCCAAAGCGCTCGCGCGGCGTCAGCAATTCCTTCATCGGCGGCCCCTCAGGACTTCCAGGAAGGCGTCAATCCTCGTGCCGATCTGGCGCGCGACCTCGCGGGAAGGTGAGGTGACGTCGAACTCCAGAACCGGCAGTCCGAGCTCGGCCTTCACGTAGTCGGCAATCAACCTGCCTTCCATGGCGCAGTGCGAGCCGCCTAGTATTCCCGAGATGATCACACCTTCGGCTTCGTACTTGCGGGCCTGGTGAATCACCGATTGCGTACGGGCCTTCGACGTACCGATCAGCGACGCAGCCATAAACGACTCCGCAATCGCCTCCAGTGGCGGCCTCGACTCGTCCATTATCTCAAGGGCCTGGTTGATGACGTACTCGGTACCAACAACCCGAGCGCCGGCATCCTCGACATAGGTCAAGAGCAGCGGGTCGGCCGGCGGAGTGACCCAGACCACCCGAAGCGCGTCCTCGGGGAGCATCCTCTCCCCTCTTGCCGTGCGGCCCTCGGCCGTGGCCAGGAGATGTTCAAGTACCGCAGTCCACTCGTCCATGTCCGAGTAGTAGTGCAGGTTTCCGAACTCGATGACCATCATCTCCAGCGCCGCCAGCGCCGCGTCGCCGAACGCCAGTTCGCGCAGGCGGCTCACCATCTTCCTGACCGTGTTTGTGCGCCGGATGCCGGCCCGGAGTTCGTCTTCGGTCAGCTCGTGGCCGGTCAGTCGCGCCATCGCCTCGACCACGCGCTCATACTCCTTCACCAGCATGAGTCCCATCGGTCCCATCGGTCCCATTCCGCATCTCATCGGCACTTCGACCCACAGCATCTCGCGGGCGAACCGTTCGGCCAGTTGTTCCACGCCCGAGTAGTCGTCGCAGGACGCGCCGGTTGACGCGATGACGAGGTCGGGGTCTGGAAAGTAGGAGTGCTTGGCGAACGCGCCCAGGGCGGCGCGGGAGAAGCAGGTCGCATCGCCGATGCCCAGTTCGGCCGCGGCGTCAAAAAGCACGCGGCTCTCCATCGCGAACGGTGTCCACCAGATGCAGTCCGGGTAGAAGGCTACGCACTTCGGATAGGAGTTGACGATGACCGGCACGGCGCCTAGGTCGCCCATCGTGGCTATGACCCGGCGTCCGGTCTGTCTGGCGCGAAACAGCCGCTCGGTCTCGTTCTGCACGAATCCCCACATACGCAGAGCGGCAAGCGAATTGTCGAACTTGAGGCGCCGCAGGTGACGCATGCCGTAGACGGCGAACATCTGCGGAGGGAACAGGTACTTCGACCATGCCTCGTTGTTCCCGTAGTAGTGATAGCGCTCGATCAATTCGTCCGGCACTCGGTCAAACAGCTCAAGCCAATCGTCGAAGCTGACCCGCGCGGACTTCGGGTCAGTCCATCCCGGCACTTGATCCCTCGACCCCTCGATCTCTCGATCCCTTTCCGCCTTCACAGTGTCTCCAGGAATGCCTCGACTCGCGTCCGTACCTGCTCGCGGTTCTCGGTCGAGTAGTCGGTGTCCAGGTGCAGCACCGGAATCCCGAGCGCCTCCTGCAGCCGCTTCACCTCGAACGCGTAGGGGTCGCAGTAGAGCAGTGTCTTATATACAAGCCCATCCACCCGGAAATCCCGGGACGCCTGCCGCGCGTATTCGTACAGGCCGTCGTTCGGACGGCGGTGCATGCACGGCTGCCCGTAGTAGAACCACGCCAGCCGGTCCAGCGGCGCGCCCTCGGCAGGCACGTCGCCTGCGAACCAGCGCGTGCCCGTGCACAGGATGTCGGTCACTACGTCGGCCTTCTCCTCGACCATGTCCAGCAGCCAGCGGTCGTCTTCGGTCAGCATGCTGCCGCCAAGCATCAACCGCGGCCGGTGCGCATCTGCGCGAGGGCGTGCCGCGATGATACGCAGCACCTCTTCGATGAGCGAGATGGCCTTGACCGGTCCCAGCAGCCACGCGGTAGCTGCCAAGTCAAGCATGGTGCTTCCGGAGAGGAGCGACGACTTGGCGCGGCGCGTGTCGCTGGTTTGGCGCAGTGCGGCCCGCAGCCGATTGAACGCGGCTATCTCCGCCTCCAGCCGGTCGTCGCCCGCGGAACTGCCGGTCAGTTTGGCCAACTCAACAACCAGGTATTCGAGCTGCCTTCTGAACTCGGCGACACGATGCGGCAGGGGCTCGGACGTGCGCGGCATGTAGAGCTGGAACGCTGGTATGCCGAAGTGCCGCTCAATGGACTCAGGTAGCCGCCGCATCATGTCGCAGGTATTCACCACCAGCACAACATCGACCTGCCTGAATAGGGGGTCGATTCCGAAGTTGCCCATGCACGCATTGCAGAAGGAACAGGCGTCGGCTCGCAGGTACTGCTCGCCCGCCTCCTCGGCGGCGTGCCCGCCGCGCATCAAGCGGACAGGAATAGCACCGGCCGCCCGGACCAGTTCCACCGGCGCATAGATGCAGAAGTAGCCAACCACCTTAGCACCCTGCCTGCGCGCGGCGGCTATCTCCTCGACCCGCTCGCTCCGTATCTGCTCGAACGTCGCCCGGGGTATCAGTTCCATGGTTCGAGTCTCATCGAGTCCACGAACGCCTGCTCGAACTGCGGATGACTGCTCAGCATTACCTCCCTGCAGTTAGCCGCGAACCGCTCCGCCTCGACGAACAGAGCCGGGTCGAGTGTAGCCCGGATCGCGCCGAGCAGCGCCAGGTTGCCATGCTGACGAATGCGTTCAGAGGGCACCTGGGGCAGCAGTCCGATTCTCGTGGCCGCAGTTGGGTTCATCGCTGCCCCAAACCTGCCTGTCACGTACACGCGCTCGACCGCCGACGCCGGCGCGGTCCATTCGTCCAGGAGGACGCGTATCGCCGCGGCAATAGCCCCCTTGGCCAACTGCACCTCGCGGATGTCGCTCTGGGAAAGGAAGACCGGCCTCGGGCCTTCGCCCAAGTCGAGTCGCGCGGCCCCGACAATCCTGCCGGAGCAATCAACTCTGCCGATCCGGACCGCCTCGGCGACCGCGTCGAGTACGCCGGAACCGCAGATACTCCTCGCCTCTCCGCCGCCAACCACCTCCGGCACGAACCGGCCTCGGTTGTAGCGAACGGCCTTAATCGCGCCGGCCTGTGCCAGACTCCCGCATTCAAGCGTCGCGCCCTCGAATGCCGGACCGGCTGCGGTCGAGGTCACGAGCATCCGCTCGCGATTGCCCAGGACCACCTCGCCGTTCGTTCCCGCGTCCACCAGCAGTGAGAGACGTCCGGTCCGATGCATGCCGGCGGCCAGAATCGCCGCGGTGCAGTCCGAGCCGACAAAGCTGCCGAGCAGGGGCAGCGTCCTTGTCCAGCGGCCGTCCCACTGGCTCGTGAGCGACTCGCGCAGTGCCAGTTGCGACTCGTAAGGAAACTCGCCCAGCGTCGCCGCGCTCCGCCCCATCAGGAAGTGAACCATCACGGTATTGCCGACCGCGATGACCGGGCGCTCCGGCGGGATGCCGGCGTCGTCCATGAACCTACGCAAGACCGGTGCCAGCGGAGTCAAGCTGAGCTTTCTTTCGGCGGCAATGCGGGTCATCACGTCGGTGCCGAACACGATCTGCGGATTCAGTGTCTCGCGCCGGGCCGCGACCCGGCGCCGCTCCACGTCAACTGCAGCAAGCGAGATCGTGGTCGTACCGACGTCAACGGCAAGGCGCAGACTTGCAGGCTCCCCGGTGCGTCTGACTCGTCTGACCCGTCCGACTGGTCCGACCCCCTCCACCTTGACCGAAACCGGTGCGGTCGGCACATACTGGCAGGCAAGGACACTCTGCTCGCCCTCGGCATCAAGCACCCGGACCCGGCACTTGCCACAGGTGCCCGCGCCGCCGCAGTCCGACGGCAGACGCAAGCCAGCATTGTGGAGCAACTCGCGCAGGCTGCGCCCGGTGCGAGGCACAACCGTTACCGTCACACTGTCCCCCACTGTCGGGCAGCCGCGACCAGTGCCTGGACATTCTCCTTCGGCGCATCGGTCGGCACATCGCAGCTTGTAGAAAGAATCAGGTTCGGCCCGCCGCGCTCAAGGCACTCCTTCGCCGCTGCCGCGACCTTGTCAGCAGTTCCTTCCAGCATCAGCCTGGTCGAGACATTGCCCATCAGCACCGTGTTCTCGCCGACCTTCTGACGCGCCAGCGCCATGTCCATCTCGTCGATACTCAGGAAGTCGGCACGGGTGGCGACCATATCGGCGAGCAGGGCCTTTGTCTCGCCGCAGATGTGCAGTCCGACCCTGGCGCCGCACTCGTGTACGGCACTAACAAGTTGTTCCAGATAGGGGCGGGCGAACTCACGGAACATCTCGGGACTGATCAGGCTGCCGGAAGCAACCGGGTCACCGATGAACGGAATCCCACCGGCCTTCACAATCGCCTCGGCATAGGCCAACTGGTTGTCGGTCGCTATCCGCAGAAACTCGTGCGCCCGGCCCGGATCCGTGAGCAAATCTTCGAGGAACTTCTCGATGCCATGCAGGAACGACGAGAGAGAGAAAGGCCCTTTGAGCGAAGTCAGGACTGGCGCCTCGTCGTCGAGCAGCGCCTTGAGGCGACGAGTAGCGCCGAGCACAACCGGCATCCTGCCGTCTTTATCAGGATTGGCCGGCTCGAGCCTGGAAACGCGCGGCGGATCGAGCAGAAACGGGTCATCGTCATCGGGAATGATGACCTGTGCGCCCATCGCCTCCGCCTCGACCATCGTGTCGGAAAAGACCATGACCAGGTCATAGCCATAGAACCGATACGCCGAGTAGAGCACCCGCGCCAGTGTGTCCTCTTGCGTCACGGCCTCGGAGATTGAGAACCCCTCAAGCCGGGCCGCGTGATTTGCCACGACCATCGGGAACACGACCGGCCGCGCCGGCTTCTCCCCGCGCAGCAGCGCGGCAAACCGCCCGCCCCTGTCCGACTCCATCCGCAGTCCTTGGTCCTTGGTCCCTAGTCCCTAGTCCCTAACCCCTCGCCCCTACCAGTCAGCCGCTCTATCTCCAGCACCGCCGCGTGCGCATCGGGTGCGAAACCGTCTGCCCCGATGTTCCGGGCAAACTGCGCGGTGACCGGTGCGCCACCGACGATGACCTTAACGCCGGGACGCAGCCCGGCCTTGTCCAACGCCTCGACCACCTTGCCCATCCTCGGCATCGTGGTAGTCATCAGCGAAGAGATACCGAGCACCGCTGCGCCGTTCTGAGCCGCTTTGACGAACTCCGGCAGCGGGACGTTTCGCCCGAGGTCAATCACCTCGAACCCGGCCGCCTGCACCATCACCTTCACTATGTTCTTGCCGATGTCGTGGATGTCGCCCTGCACCACGCCCAGGATGACCTTTCCCTTTGTGGCTTGAGGCTTGTAGCTGGCGGCTTTCGACAGAATGTCGAACCCGGCGTACATCGCCTTGGATGCAAGCAGCACTTCGGGTACGAAGCACTCCTTGGCCGCGAACTTCTCGCCCATTCGTCGCATGCCCGCAGCAAGACCTTGCGTCATGGCGTCCTGGGGCGACAAACCCTGTTCAAGCACCTTACGCGCCAGCTCGGCCACGAGTTCAGGCTTCATCGTCGTCACGGCCTCGGCGAGCTGCTCAAACAGGTCTTTGTCAGCCATGCCCTCTATCATATTCGCCGCGTGCCTGCAGGCAAAGGAAACCGCGGCCGGACCACTTGTCGTCCGCCGACCGCCGACCGTAAACGCCGCAACCGGTTGAGGTGCCCCTCACCTACCGCAGCAGTCGCCGGCTGCCGGCTTGGCGTCCGGCTTGAAGAACAGACGGCAGAAGCAATGGCCGTCCTTCGCGACCTCGTCATGGATGGTCGGGCATGGGCACAGCACGTCCTTCACCGGGTCAAGCGGGTGGGACTGCTTGCACGGACAGCAGTACTTGCCGAACTCCGCGAAGTTCCTCGCCAGCAGGTTCGACACCTTGAGCGTCCGCTCGACCTCGGGGTTCAGCACATAGCCAAGCTCCTCCCCGACCTGCCGCGCCCGCTCGATGTTCACCATATCCCTGTCTGTCAGTTCCACGCTTCTCCCTTCCGGCCAGTCGGCGTCGGCAGGCGCCTGCGCGCCTGCCGACGCAAGAACTGGCCTTGGCTCGGTCAAGACGGATAGATTCTATTTCTCGGCCTGATACCAGCCGCGGCCGACCTGGTGTGCATGGGCCGCATCGCGCCACAGGTTCACCAGCCCGGTCGCGAAGCCGAACAGGTCGTTGCCGAAGTTCTTCACGATGATCGGCTTCAGGTCCACCTCGACCATCTTCTTGTATTCATCGAAGCACTTCGCGTACTCCTCGGTCTGGTCCTCGACCTTGATGTTCTTGAGCCCGTACTTCTTCATCAGGTCGCCCCAGCCCTGCAGCGTTTCCATGTACGGAAAGGCCATCGACTCGTAGAGCTTGGCGAGCAGCGGCTCCTCGACCTTGCCGGTAATGACCCAGTCGGTGAAGATCAGCTTCCCGCCCGGCTTCAGCACCCGCGCCGCTTCGGCCATGAGCTGGTCCTTGTTGGCCACATAGCACCACGCCTCCTGGCCCCAGACCACGTCAAAGGTCTCCTTCTTGAACGGCATATCCAGCGCGTTGCCGTCCACGAACGTAACGAGGTTGTCGAGCCCCGCGGTCTTGGTCCGTTCGATGGCCTTGGTCAGCATGGTCTTGGTGAAATCGAGCCCGGTCACCTTCACGCCAAACTTCTTCGCGATCTGCCGGGCCGGTGCGCCCAGCGCCGAACAGACGTCGAGCACGTGCATGCCCGGCTTCAGGCCCACGGCCGCTGCCATCCGGTCGGTCACTTCGTCCTTGCCCGAGTGTATCTGCTCGGACATCACCGCTTCCCACAGCAAGCCGCCCGGCCCGTCGTAGACGTCCTGAACGTCCTTGCCTGTATAGTCGTATCGCGTCGGCATCATGCCTCCTCACGGTAGTGGCGAGTTCCGATTGACGATTGCCGATTCCGGACTCGCCTGCTGGTGGTTATGTCGCCGCGACGCGGAGAACGCCTCGGCCAGTTGCCTGGGCCTTGGCGTTCTTGGCGTACTTGGCGGTTGTCTTCGGTTATTCTGGCCGGCAAACTGCCGGCACAAAGCCGGTCAATCATGCCGCTTGTCTAGGTTGGATTGTGTTGGGAGTCTTCTGGCTTCTAACTGCTAACTGCTCACTGCTAACGGTCCCCGTCTCCGGTCTCCAGGGCACACGGCCCCGGGTAGAACGCCGAGTCACGGCACACGCCTCCGGCGCAAGACCGAGGACATTTCCGCAGTCACGGCTACGATGATATGCTCCGCCCCCGCCGTGTCAAATCCCGCCGAGGCTGTCCGCAGAAAACTACGCAGATGACGCCGATTCCGACACCGGCATCAAATCCCCTCGCCCCTTTGGGGAGAGAGTCAGGGTAAGGGGTGAGCTTGCGTTTGTGCTTGCGCCTTCCTCAGTTCACCGCTGCAGCACGACGCGCTTGGTGGCATGCTGCCCCGCAACGTCGCAACGGACGAAGTAGGCGCCGGCCGGCAACGACCGCAGGTCGAGCCGGAAAGACGAGGTCCGATGTCCGAAGTCCGAATGAACCAGACAACCTGAAGCACCATACACGCGCAGCGCCACTGGCTTGAGGCCTGAGGCCTGCGGCTTGAGGCTGACCACCGTCTGCCCGCGACACGGATTCGGCTCACAGGCAAGGGTCAGGTTCCGCGTCCGCATCGGTCCCACCTTCGGCTCCGCCACGCCAACGTCACCCAACGAATCGGTCTTGATGAGATAGACGTCCTGGCCGCCGGCGCCAAAGGAACTGGTGTAGCCAACGATGACCAGGCCACCGTCGGTCGCGCGGACAGCCGAGTAGCTTCGCTCGTTATCGGAGCCACCGTAGTTCCTGGTCCACAGCGTGTCACCATCCGCATCCACTTTCAGGATGTAGAATTGGGAGCCTGCCGCGCCAAATGATTCCGTCGTGCCAGTGACCATGTAGCCGTCGACGACAGGCAGTGCCGAGCTGCCGGTTTCGACGCCGGTGCCGCCGTAGCTGCTGCTCCAGAGGAAATCGCCATTCTTGTCGATCCTGATTACGTATATGTCTCCGCTACCCGCACCGAGGGACTCGGTATACCCCGCAACGATGAAGCCGCCGTCTGCTGTCTGCTGAACGCTCACCGCCTCGTCACTCTCCCAGCCGCCGTACGCTCTCGTCCAGATGGTGTCACCGCTTCGATTGGTCCGTATGAGGTAGACGTCTCTCCGTCCCGCGCCAAGAGACGTGGTGGCGCCAGCAATGATGTACCCGCTGTCGCTGGTCTGTAGCACAGCGAAGCCGAAGTCCCCGCCCACGCCACCGAAGGTCTTGGTCCAGATGGGATGCCCGTCGGCATCGGTCTTGATGAAGTAGACATCGGAAATCCAGGAGCCAGTGGAGTCGTTGAAACCGGCGATCACGTAGCCGCCATCCGCAGTCTGCTGGACCGACATGCCGTACTCCTCAATCGCGCTCCCGAAAGTCCTGGTCCATGCGGTCTCCCCGCTGGCGTCGGTCTTGACGAGATAGACATCAGCTCTGCCTGCGCCGAAGGACCACGTCTCACCGGCTACGATGTAGCCGCCGTCAGATGTCTGTTGAACTGAGTAGGCTCCGTCGTACCCTGTCCCGCCGATAGTGCGGGTCCACTGCGTATTGCCAGCGGCGTCAACCTTGACAAGATAGACGTCGCCGCTGCCTGCGCCGAAGGACCACGTCTCACCGGCTACGATGTAGCCGCCGTCAGATGTCTGTTGGACTGAGTAGGCGCAATCATCACCAGTGCCGCCGTAGGTGCGTTGGAAGGTCGTCTGGGCTGTCAGGGTTGAGGGCAAGAGGATTGCGGCCACCGCAACCGTGGCCAGAACCGAACCGAGCCTATCACGTAGCACGAATGCCTCCTTTTGTGGACAAACGCCATCTTTCGTCTCCATTCTAGCTTCCGGCCAGCGCCTGTCAATCTCCCGCGCATAAAACAGGGACGCTTCTATGAAGAGCCCTC
>DDXO01000090.1:2388-2576 GCA_002347155.1 Caldifarciminota bacterium UBA2258 | reverse complement strand
ACCCGACGGCTATCGACTCGCCTTCGGCGACTTCGACATGGATGGGAGTATGAACTTCGTGACTTCGACTCTCGGTAGCGCCGGTATTGTGACAGTCTGGGAATGCACGGGCGATGATCAGTATGAGGTCGTGTATCAGGATACAGTCCGGCAGCCGAACGGCTCCGACGTGTTCATGACCAATGACA
>DDXO01000090.1:0-2359 GCA_002347155.1 Caldifarciminota bacterium UBA2258 | reverse complement strand
CCGCACGCTTGTCGACTCGGTCGGGTTCTCGGGGACCAACTGGGGCCGAATCAGCGAGTGCGGAGACATCGATGGCGACGGGATTGACGAGCTCATCTGGACCACGCCCAACTACATCAAGATGTACAAGGTCATCGGCAATCTTGAACCAAGGGAGGTCTGGAACTGGTACAACGACCACGGTGGGTTTCGGTCGCTCGTCAGCACGGTGTATGACATCAACGGCGACGGCTACAACGAACTGATTACCGCCGGCAACGCCAAGATATCCATCTTCGAGATTGTTGCTGTTGACCTCCTGTCCCCGAACCGCGGCACGTACAATGTCGGCGATACGATTCCAATCCGCTGGGCCACGCATTCGCCGCCGCGTTGCGACTCGCTGTCGCTGTTCCTCCGGCGTGGCATCACACCCTCACCCTTCCCTCCCCCTCAAGGGGGAGGGAATGAAAGGGAGGGGGAGCTGACCGACTCCAGGGGACTGCCACCGCTTTCGGCCGAGGAAAACGGTGGCTGTACCCAGTCCGACTCGCTTTGGAATCTGGATACCATTGTCACAGGCCTGCCGGGAACCGACACCCTCTATTGCTGGGTCGTGCCCGAAGACGTGCCCGAGACCGCCCGCGTGGTTGTGATAGCCTACGGGCAGGCCCTTGGAGTGCGGCAGCAAGGCTGCCGCCTTTCCGGCAAAGCGGGAGCTACGCTCCCGCAGTCCAAGGATTCCCGCGTCGCTTGGCAGTTTGATATGTCCGACAGCGCCATCACCTTCACCAGCGGCGGAGTGGCGGAAGGCACAAGTAACATCCCGCAGCAATGGTCTCTCTCAGTCAGCCCGAATCCGGCCCGCGGCGCATTCAGCATTCGTTACGAAGTGCCTCTGCCCCTCACCCTCGCCCTCTCCCAGAGGGAGAGGGAAGGGGTGAGGGAGGTCATGTCCCTCGGTATCTACGACGCGGGCGGCAGGCTGGTGCGCTCTCTATGCGAAGGCGAAGTCGCGCCGGGCCGCTACGAAGCGAGGATTTCCTCGGGCGTCCTGACTGCCGGGGTTTACTTTGTCCGGTTGGAGCCCTCAGCCGTTAGCCGTCAGCCGTTAGCCGTTACCAAGGTCGTGGTTTCGAGATAAGGAGGTGGCGCAGTGCTACTCGGCGCAAGTCAAAGGTCAGAAGGCAAGAGTCAAGAGTCAAAATGCCCTGACGTGGTGCGCGTGACCGGCGACTACGTATCGCTTGCCGGGCTGAAGCTATTCCAGATTGAGCCGGAGCCAGACGGCAGGGAAGGCGTCCAGAGCACGTCTGGCGTGCTTCGCACTCGCCTGCTGAACTGCGCGCCAAGTCCATTCAGCAGGATGGCTGCAGTTAGCTACGAGCTTGGGCAGGCCGGTTCTGTTGAGTTGACCGTCCGCGACGTTTCCGGCAGACTTGTGCGACGCTTGGAGAGTGGATACCGCCTCCCCGCCCTTATCTACGATGCGTAAGCTTATCTTGGCAGTGGCCGCATTGGCGGCGATGCTCAACGCCACGAACATGAGACGAATCATCCAGATTCCCTCTGGACCTTACTACGATGGCGTCGTCTGCTGCGACAGTGACCACGACTCGCTTCCAGAAGTGTACTTCCTCAACATCGCCAGCGCGTGCCACGAGGTTTGGGAGTTTGAGGGCTGGAACCGATTCGGTCTCGTGTTCGAGGATACGGCGTTCCAACATCCCTATATCAGGGTACGGACCGCCATCCCCTTCGCGGCGGGTGATATCGACAATGACGGCCTGACCGACATCGTCTGCATCACGGTTGAACCCGACTCCATCGACCCCGACAAGTTCTACCGCGACGTCATAACCATCGAGAGTCCGGATAGTCTCAGCTACCCGTCAAGGCTCTCGTGGTACTACCGATACGGCGACAACGGGACCATTCCTTGTCCGACGTACTATCCTCCAGACCTTGATGGGGACGGCCACATGGAGATATTCTGCGGGACGCCGACCATGGGGGCAGCCATCTGGGAAAACACGGGCAACGACCAGAATGAACTGGTCTGGCACAGCTAAAGACCCGACGGCTATCGACTCGCCTTTGGCGACTTCGACAGAGATGGGCGCATGAACTTCGTGACCTCGAGTCTCACCAGTTCCGGTGTCGTATCGGTCTGGGAGTGCACAGGCGACAACCACTACGAGGTCGTGTACCAGGATACGGTCCGGCAGCCGAATGGCGCCGACGTGTTCATGACCAATGACATCGATGGCGACGGCTTGCCCGAGTTCTACGTGGCTTACGAAAACGTGCCGCGCGGGAAGATGTACCTTTACATGTGGGAGGCATACCAGGCCGGGACCGACTCTTACCGCCGCACGCT
>DDXO01000126.1 GCA_002347155.1 Caldifarciminota bacterium UBA2258 | reverse complement strand
ACGCGGTGGCGGAGAGTTTCTTCCGGACGTTGAAGGTGGAGCTAGTCTATCTGCGACGGTTTCGGACCAGAGCTGAAGCGAAAGCCGCGATTGTCGAATACATCGAGTTGTTCTATAATCGCAGGCGGCGGCACTCGAGCCTCGACTATCTCAGCCCGGCTGAGTACGAGGAACTAGGACTTGCCGCTTAAGAAAGTGTCCAGCGAATCGGGGGCAGACCAGCTTTACTACTACCAAAGCGCACACAACGGCTCCGCAGACCTGCGAGTAAACTACGCATCCTCAATCGATGACTGGGGCGCTACCTCGGACGGAACCCTCTTTTGGGCCACTTGGAACGATGAGCCCATCGTCGCGACCGATGCTGCTCAGAGCAGCGATGGGTGGCATGCGGTGCCTCTCACAAGTGAGGGTTGCGGAGCGGTACTGGAGAAAGCTGGAGGTGAACTGCTAACGGGCTGGACCTATCGCGGCAACGTCAGCGGCACCTATGCTGACGTCACCGGGGCCGGTGCCAACGCACCTTTCATCGTGTTCGTATACGATGCCAGCAAGTGACGGCACGCGGACGCGGGCAGGGCGGCCGCAGCCGTAGCGGCCGCTCTAAGACACCAGCGAGCTACCTACGACTGGGTCACGTCATGGAGACGCGTTGACAAGTCGCGGTCTTGGTGCCAACTTCGGCAGGGGCGGCGGTCGCTTCGACAATGATGACGATGTGGCGGCGCCATCGGGCGCATAGGCTCGCCATGTCTTCTTTCGGTCGCCGGAGGCACTCATGAGAGTGATGTCGTTCCTGTTCTCACTTGTCCTGCCGGCCGGTCTGGCGTCTGCCGCTGATTCTCTTCACATCCGGATTGTCGGCCAGTACGACATGCCTGGCAGGGTGTATGGCGTTGATGCGGTCGGGGACTTTGCATATGTAGTCGACACAGATGGCCTGCATGTCATCCGGGTCGCGGACCCAGCCAATCCTTGTGAGATTGGGTTCTGCCACATAGATGGTGACGCGCGCGCCGTGACGGTCGCTGGCGACCTCGCGTACGTGGCGGATGGCCTTGATACCTTGCTCCTGATTATCTCAATTGTCGACCCGACGAATCCGGTTGAGGTAGGGCGCTGTCGTACGAGGGCCGGTCCCGTTGCTCTGACTATCCGAGGTGACTATGTGTACGCCGCGGTCGCTTCCGGGATGGAGGTGTTTTCGGTCGCCGACCCTGCCGACCCGTACTCGGTAGGGTACTGCTACATGCCTGGCGGCATTTACACCTACACCTATAACCTGCGTTTAGATCGAGACTACGCCTATGTTACGGACCGAGATGGCGGTCTGGTCGTGGTTTCGGTGGCAGACCCCGCGAATCCGGTGCGGGTTGGGTGCTATGCTCCTGGCGGTGTCATGGCGGTGGCTGTGCGCGATGGTTACGCCTACACCGGCGGATACGACAGTATGTTTCACGTGCTCTCGATTTCCGACCCGACTAATCCAGTCGAATTGGGCAGCTATGCACCGAATGACGTGGCGCAAGATGTGGAACTCCTCCGCGGCTACGCCTTTGCCGGGATGTGGAATGGACTGCGGGTGGTTTCGATTGCCGACCCGACAAATCCGGTTGAGGTCGGACGTTACCTGCGCGGCCAGTGTTTCTCTGTGGATATGGACCGGGACTATGCTTACGTCGCCGCCTACAAGGCGCTCGTGGTATTCCAGTTCTACCAGCCCGGCGACCTCGATATCGACAACGATTCGCTCGACGTGGTGTTCGATACCTTGTGGCTGCGGCGATGGGTGACCGTGCCCTCGTCGTCATTCCGACGGAGCGACAGAGTCGCGATTGGAGGAATTTCGACTGGGAGGTCCCTCGATTCGCACGGCTCTCTCGGGGTGACCAAAGTAGCAGGAGGACAATTCGACTGTGCGTATGGGGAGTTCGTCCTTGCCAATACGAGTGCGGCCTACAATCCAGATACCATCGACGGCCCGAGCATCTCGCCGGTGGATTCACTGACTTGCAGTGGTTCGCTTGTCGGCCCGGGCGGGACCATCGACAGCATCGTGATTCCGAATCTACCCTCTTCACTCGCGCAGGGCCAGACCATGGTGTGCTCTTTGGCAGCCTACGTGCCGGTGGGCCTCAGGGATGGCGACTACACCGGCTCGATCTACATCAGCGGCAAGGATACGGCAGGCCTGTGGGTCTACGAGAGCTGCTACGTGTGCCTCCAGAAGCTCGGTGACATCGATGTGGACAATGACTCGCTGGACGTCGTGGCGGATACGATACGGCTGCGTCTGACGGAACTCGGGACACGGGCGCGTGCGAAAACTGGGGACAGTCCCTCGGAGCAGTTGCGTCAGACTCACTGCGGGACAGTCCCCGTTTTCGCTGGCGCGTCCGACTGCTGGGTCGGTGCGTTTGTTCTGGTCAACACGAGCGCGGCCTACAACCCCGACACAGCAGATGGCCCAAGCCGGTCTCGGGTAGATTCGTTCTGCTTCACCTGCTCGCTTGCCGGGCCAGGCGGGAGCCTCGACAGCAGCTTCATTCAGGGTTTCCCTGTTTCTCTTGTGCAGGGACAGGCGGTTGTCTGCACGCTGGCAGTGTTTATGCCGGACAGCCTCCCTGCCGGTGACTACGCGGGTACGATAGTCATCGCCGGCTGCGACTCCCTCGGTTGCCCGTTGGCCGAGACGGTCTACGCGCTCCTGAAGAAGGTCCCGACAGCAGTTGGCGACCTCGACGTGGACGG
>DDXO01000116.1 GCA_002347155.1 Caldifarciminota bacterium UBA2258 | reverse complement strand
TCGAAGATTCTTCGGCGTCGAACGCCGCAGAACGACAAACATTTCCTGCTCTCATTAGTAACTGCCGTTCTAGCTTCTCGCTTCTAGCCTCTAGCTTCTTACTTCGTCCGGCTTCTTGCGATGGTCTCCGGCTTGACATCGGAGGGTTTCGGCTGGATGATTGGGCATGAAACAGGCTGTTGGCTTCGCCCTTCTTTGTGTTGTTACTCTGGCCCTTGCCTCGCAGTCAGGCGTCACCGTCAAGGTCGAGCCGGTCGAGAGCGGCGCGGGCGCGCGCCGGGCCGTCCTGGGTCATCCTCCGGCTGTTACTTCTTCGACTTCCGAACTCCAGCCGCTGCCCTCTGATTCCGGCTGGACTCTGATCGACTCGCTGGTCCTGCACAGGATGATACCGGCCGGCCAGCGGCTGGCGGTCGTGTTCGACAGCGCCACCGAGTCCCTGCTCGACACGCTGCTCTCCGAGTTCTTGACCGACTCGGCCAGGATGGCAGTGGCGGTTGCCCCGGACTGGCTCAAGGACGACCTTGCTGACAAGTTCCGCCGGCTGGGCGCGAACCAGAACCGGATGGCCCGCGTCATCCTCGACTGTCCGGACAAGCGCTACTACGACGAACTCTGCTTTCAGGTCGCGCACCTGTCGCCGGTGACCCTGAACGCGGTCGCTTCGCAGCTCCTGGTCGACAACGTGCAGCAGATGTATGACATTGACCCTGACCTGCAGTACGTCGATATCATTGACCACGGTAACCCACTGCAAGGGGGTGACTACTACTCCACGACTCGATACCGGGCCGTCGTGTCCGGCGAGACGACCATGGTCGAGATTCCGCAGGACGTCTACTACTGGTGGGTTGTGATGCCCAAGATTACCGACGAACAGCCGATGTATGTGTACGACCGCTTCTGGCGGGAGTACCTGTTCTACGAGTGCGATTCCGGGTATCCGCTTCTACGCGAGAAGCTGGCAAACACGCAGGTTCTCTGGAATGGGGAGCAGGGCTGGTGGGCCGGCAAGACAGCGCCTTTTGACGACACGCTGCCCGCGGTCGGGGTCGTGGGCCGTTGGGTCGCCCACACCGTGCCGTTTTCGGCCCAGGGCAATCGGCCGATTCAGCCCAACCAGATAGCTCACGAGCACGACGGGAACTGCGGCGAGACGCAGGACCTCCTGTGCGCCGCGGCCCGGACCGCGCTGATTCCCGGCGGCGGAGTGATGGACATCAACGAGGACCATGTCTGGTGCGAGATCTGGTGGCAGGACGAATTCCATCCCTGGCAGGTTGACCTGGGTGGTGGCCCGACCAACATCAAGAATCCGGGCGTCGCGTACGACAAGGACCGCGGCGGCGGCAAGAACTGCTCGGGCATCTGGGACTGGCGGAACGACGGGTGGCAGCGAAGTGTCATCGGTACGTACAGCAACGTCTGCACGCTCACCGTGCAGGTCTACGATTCGTGCCTGAGGCCGGTGGATGGCGAGATAGTGAAGATATCGAGTGAAGGATGGGGCGGCGGCATGGCCAACTGCTTCTTCGGGGTCACCGACCGCAACGGCCGCTACACGACGACACTGGGCGACGCGCAGAACTACTACCTGACGCTTGACGGTCCGCTCGGCTACTTCGCGGCGGGCATGGTCATCGATTCGGCTTCAGCGGCTCCCGGCAGCAGTTTCTTCTATGCCTGCACGCTTGCCGGCCGGCTCGACTCGCTGGCAATCCTGCCGGACAGCGGTGAGCCGCTCGACCGGTACCGGCTGGACGTGAGCTATTCGGCCGGGCGCGAGGTGGTCTACGGGTACGACTGCTACAACTCGAACGGCGCGAACGAGTACGCGCTCGTGAGCGAACCGGGCAGGATTGACTTCTTCTTGACCGGCTGCGGCCAGTTCGGCGAGTACCTCCAGGGCAACCAGTTCCGCGCTTTCCTCGTCGACGAGAATACCAGTGCGGCCAACCACAGCCTGGTTCTGAGCGAGCCGGGCAGCCACTATGCCGTTTTCTCAAATGAGGAGCATGAGAACATCATGGTTCTGACTGACGCGACCGTGCGGCTCTACAAGCGGGCCGCCGGAATCGCCGGAACCGGTGCGGAATCGGTGCGCTGGGCGATTGGGCCGAGTCCGTTCCGCGACCGGCTCGTGGTGCAGTTGGGCGCGCGCAGCCCGGCTGACCTGAGCGTGAAGCTGCTCGACCGTGCCGGAAGAGTCGTGCACCGGTTTACCGCGCAGGCAGGACAGCAGCAGTTCGTCTGGAACGGGACAGACCAGGCCGGCAGAAAGGTGGACCCCGGCGTCTACTTCTGTCAGGTTTCCGGCGGAGGCAACACCACGACGAAGTCGGTCGTCTATCTGGGGGCAAGATGAAACAGCACCTCATTCTCTTCCTCCTGCCCGCGTTGTTGCTGGCAGGCGGTCCTGACCAGGGCGGGTATCGCTGGACTGACTCGGACGAGAGCGGCGGGCCGGCGTTTGGCTGGATAGACATCTCGGGCAGCGGCACACGGCTCACCCTTGCCGATGACGACAATCAGGGGCCGTTGGCGCTGGGCTTCGCCCTTGACTTCTACGGCCGGGAGTGCGATTCGGTCCGGGTCTGCTCCAACGGCTGGCTCAGCTTCACATCGAAGAGCCACCAGTTCCACCACCATCCGATACCGGACGCGCGGGACCCGAACAGCCTGATTGCTCCGCTGTGGGCCGACCTCGACCCGGCGCAAGGCGGCTCGGTCTACTACCTTGCAGACAGTGCGCAGGGCCGTTTTGTCCTCTCGTGGGTCGAGGTTCCCTTTCACGGAACGAACGATAGTTGCACGTTCCAGGCCGTGCTGGACACGAGCGGCGACATAGCACTCCAATACCTGCGTCTGCCCGAGGCGTTCCGATTCCGCCCTGACTCCTGTTCGGTGGGTATCGAGAACGACTCCGGCACGGGAGGCCTCGAGTATCTGCGCAACGGCCTGCCCGCAGAGAACGTGTTGCACGACAGCCTTGCCATTCGGTTCTATCGGCTGCACCGTGATGCCTACCCGTCGGCAGTCCTGCGGCCGATGCCGCAGGTCCTGGCCGAGGACAGCGTGGTTCCACTGGTCGTCGTGCGCAACACGGGTCTGGACACCGCGACGTTCCCGACTTTCCTGAAGATCGGGAGCAGCTACTGCGAGACGCTGGCCGTGACCGGCCTCGCTCCGCTGACCGACAAGGTACTCCAGTTCCCGACCTGGGTCCCGGCGGCAGATACCTATGCGCTGGAGCTTATCACCGCGTTGGGAAGCGACCAGTTCACTGCGAACGATACGCTGCGGACTCAGGTAGTGGCCACGTACGCGGGTGAGCTCCGCTACGACGACGGCGACCGCGACACCTGGTTCTTCAAGAACGGCTCGCCGAACAACGAGTGGGCCGGGGCAGTCAGGTTCTCGGTGCCCTACGGTCAGTTCCGGCTGCTCGGAGCAAAGGTATACGTCGATGATACGACGCCATTCGGGCGGGTCGTAATCTGCCCGGACAGCAGCGGAGCGCCGCAGTGGAGCAGCCCGTACCTGGTGGCCGAATCGGTAGCAGCCGGCCGGCCCGAGACATGGCTTGAGGTCCCGGCCGACACGCACGTGACATCGGACGGAGACGTATGGCTGCTCGCATTCTGGCAGGCTCGGGCAACCGGCCCCAGAATCGGCGAAGACCGGAGCGTACCGGTTGACAGCCGGTCGTATTTCGGCTCGCCGACAGTGCGCTGGTTTGCCTACTCGACCGGCGACGTCATGGCCCGGCTGCTGATTGACGGCCGTACCGGCATCAGCGAGGTCACGCCCACCGATCTCGCGCGGCTCGAAGTCACCCCCAACCCTTTCCGGCGGACCGTCACGATCGTCTCACGCGGAGGCTCATCCCAGACATTGAAGATACGCGACATCACCGGACGATGCGTACGCGAACTCCGGCCAATGGGACTGGCACTGCTTTCCGCCGAGGAAAACAGTGCCTGTACCCAAACACAAGCGGTCTGGGACGGCCGTGACCAGTCTGGAAGACGCCTGCCGGCCGGTGCATACTTCATTGAAGCACGGACAGGTTCCGAGTGCAGACTTGCCAGAATAATCTTGACGCGGTAGATGTATGTACCTAGTTGACAAGAATGACGGGGCGTAGAATACTCTCAGGGCGCGGCAATGGATGGTTGACTTCCGCTGCGGAGATTGCGTGATCCCAATTCGTCCTGTTCGTTGGTTTGCAGGTGTGGATCAAGAGCTTCCGCGGGGGCGGAAAGCTGACCGACCCGTTGCCGCGTTCCAGAAACAAAGGAGGACCATGAAAATGGTCAATAGGATAGGGTTGTTGATCGCGCTGGCATGCATCGCAGTGCCGGCAACACTGATGGGAAGTACCTGGTACTTCATCAGGCAGAATCCGGCTCTCGACACGGCGTCGGCTGTCGGAGATACGGCTATCTGGTGGTCGGACATCATGCAGATTGAGGGTGAGGAAGATGGTGACTCGACACCAACAGCGCCGGACGGCTTTGTGGCGATTACGTCCGCCGGACTTGACAGTCTTGACAGTCTCTTTTCCTTAACACTTACACCCAGCAACTACGTGGTAGACTCACAGGTCAGCCCAGGACGTATGTGGCAGTCGCGGCTGACTTGGGGCACCATGTGGTACGATCAAAAGCTGTGGAAGATCATGGAGTGTAAGTCGGGGACGTATCGGACAGGCTTCTGGCCCGGATACGTGGCAGTGACTGATTCATTCAAGTATCGTGATCGATACGTGCACAACCCATGGGTGAGCTGGCCGTTGGGGAAATCGATAATAGTATGGAACCGTATCATGTATCCCTATTATAACACCTACTGGTGGTGGCGGCTCTGGGGAACGCATAGCTGGGGCAGCGACTGGCAATACAGCTACATCCAAACTTGGTACTAAGCGACGAGCATCCGCGCGGCCATGGTCGACCTGTTCTCGGTGGGGGCGGCTTTGCAGCCGCCCCTTGGTCAGCGAACAACGGGCTACGGCCGCCTGACATCCAGGGAAAGGTTCAGCCATCACTCAAGTTGCCCGCAAACCGGGAGGCAATGATGCATCGTGTCCACATCGGTTCCGCGCTTGTTGTAGCGTCGTTGGTCGCGCTCAATCTGCCAACGCTCACGAAAGCCTCACCAATCACTTTTCAACGTACGTACGGAGGCCCGGGTGACGACATAGCTTTTTCGGCCCAGCAGACGATGGACGGCGGCTACATCGTCACGGGATTCTATGGTGTGCTGACTGACTCTGGCGGTGGTCGTCTTATCAAGACCGACGCATACGGTGATACGGTATGGACCAGGAAGCTGGGTGGTGCCTGGGCGCTGCAGACTGCCGATAGCGGGTTCATCGCTGTGGGATGTGCCGACAGCAGCGACTCGGGCCCCGAAGGGATCTGTCTGGTCAAGACCGATACGCGGGGCGACCTGCTCTGGTCGCGAGTCTATGCCGGCAGCGACAATGGTGCGAATATGGTCGAGCAGACCGCCGATGGAGGCTACGTCATGGCAGGGCTCGCCTCGTACTATGGTCCAAATGGCGGGGACGTGCTTATCATCAGGACCGATTCCGTCGGCGACACGCTCTGGACGAGGACCTACGGCGGGCCCGGACTGGACGTTGGTCAGTCCATCCAGCAAACCAGCGACCACGGTTACGTCATCGCTGCCCTTACCATGTCCTTTGACGCGGGTAACCAGAAGATCTGGATCATCAAGACCGATTCCCTGGGAGATACGCTATGGACCAGGTTCTTTGGCGGTGACTCGATCAGCTCAAGCGCCTGGGCCCAGCAGACTACCGACGGCGGATACTTCGTGGCCGGTTGGACCTGTTTGTATGCGCCCACGCCGCAGACATATCTCATCAAGACCGATTCCGTCGGCGACACGCTCTGGACGAGGACGATTGGCGGCCGGAGCTACTTCACCGAGGGCCGAACGGGTCAGCAGGTGAACGACGGTGGCTACATTGTCGCCGGTGGCTGCCAAGATACAACCACCGGCAATATCGACGTCTATTTGGCAAAGACTGACGCCAACGGTGACACTCTGTGGACCAGGACTTTCGGCGGTACCAGCTACGACGACGGCCTAGGCGTTCGGCAGACCGCAGACGGCGGGTACATCATTTGCGGGCAGACGTACTCCTTCGGCGCAGGTGAATCGGACTTCTATCTCATCAAGACGGACGAGAATGGGAATGTGGCGGTCGCTGAACCCAAGGGAAAGACGCCTCGCGCAACGGCCCTGTCACTCACCTGCGAGCCGAACCCCTTCAGCTCATCGACCGTACTGCACTTGACTACGGGGCTGCTTGGCCTTTCGGCCACGCACCTACATATCTACGATGTGCAGGGACGGCTAGTACGGACACTCGCAGTGAACCGCGAGTCGCCAACCGTGTGGGATGGCAGAGACGACGCGGGCCAACTCCTGCCTTCCGGTACGTACCTGGCTCGCTGCGACGTTGCGGGAGAGCACGCCACCACGCGCGTCATCCTCCAGCGGTAGACCAACGCGGTGTCTGGTGGCTGACGCTACTTGACACCGGCAATACTTGCCGATGAGCGAAGCTCTCTGGAGTGCGGCAGCAGGGCTGCCGCTTTGCCTGAGGACCGAGCTCGGAAAAGCGGGAGCTGCGCTCCCGCATTCCAAATCTAGGCGCGGGCTTGACATTGGCGCGTTCCGGCACGATGATTGGGCGTGTTTCGTAGAAGCCGGAAGCAGCGCGCGCTGTTGTAGCCGCGCGGGTAGTGGGCGCTGGTCATCGAAAGGAGCAAGGTGATGGACAAGTGGGACAGGCGGTGGCCCTCCAATGCCGTCTCCGTGGGCGGGAGCTTCGCATACCAGATGGGTTATCCCGTGGTCTGGGATGAGTACGGTTACCGTGACTGGGGCACGCCGCCCACCGCGACCAGCCACATATATGGGGTCTGATAGCGGATGTGCAAAGCAGCGCGCAGATGGTTGACTTCATCCTCGAGAGGGGCGGCTTTGCAGCCACCCCCTTGTCCGGAACTCGCGGGGCACGACCGCGCGCTGCCCGATCAACTCGTGTCAGTTACTAACACACCAGCAGATTTGGAGGTAATAGTGCGCCGTACCCATATCGACTCTGCGCTTGTAGCGGCGGCGTTGGTCGCGGTCCTCGTGCCAATGCTCGCCGGAGCTTCGCCGATCGTTTTTCAGCGTACGTACGGCGGCACCGCTGATGACCTAGGCATCTCAGCCGTGCAGACTAGTGACCGCGGCTACGTTGTCATTGGGCCGACGGAGTCGTTTGGCGCAGGCGGCTTCGACTGCCATCTGATCAAGACGGACCCGATCGGTGATACGCTTTGGACTAGGCTCTACGGCGGTCCGCACAACGACGTGGGCTGGTCGGTCCAGCAGACAACCGACGGCGGCTACATCGTTGCCGGGGGTGTTGACACCAGCGGCTCAGACGTCGACATCTGGCTCATTAAGATCGATAGCAGTGGTAATACGCTGTGGACGCGGTCCTATGGCGGAGCGCTGGCTGACTTTGCAGAGTCGGTCGAGCAGAGTGACGACGGCGGCTACATCATCGCGGGATATACCTCGTCCTTCGGCGTGGGCAGCCAGGATGTCTGGCTCATCAAGACTGATCCCGGTGGCGACACGCTTTGGACAAGGACATTCGGCGGTACGGGTGACGACGTGGGCAATTCCGTCCTGCAAACTACCGACGGAGGCTACGTTGTTGCCGCGAGCACCAAGTCCTTCGGCGCGGGTAGCCAGGATGTCTGGCTCATCAAGACCGATTCCGCGGGAGATACGCTATGGACGAGAGTATTCAGCGGCGATTCGATGGACTATGGCGGCTCGGTCCGGCAGACTGCCGAAGGCGGCTACATCATCGCCGGTTGGACGATGTCATTCGGTGCGGGCGATCCGGACGTCTGGCTCATCAAGACTGACGCCAATGGTGACACGACCTGGACAAGGAGGATTGGCGGACCTGGATATGATGAGGGCAGTTCCGTCCGGCAGGTCTCAGATAGTGGCTACATCATTGCCGGGTCCTCAGACTCATACGGTGATTGGATCGACGTCTATCTCGTTAGAACCGATGCCAACGGCGACACTCTGTGGACAAGGACCTTCGGCGGCCCTGACTTCGATGCTGGCTATTCGGCGCAGCAGACCACAGACGGCGGCTACGTCATCGCCGGGCAGACATACTCCTTCGGAGCGGGCCTGTCGGACTTCTATCTGATCAAGACCGACGAGAATGGGAACGTGGCGGTTGCTGAACCGAAGTCCAGCCCGCCTCGCAAGCCGGGCCTGTCACTCACTTGCGAGCCGAACCCGTTCAGCTCATCGACCGTACTGCACTTGACTACTGGGCCGCTTGAGCTTTCGGCCACGCACTTCCGCATCTACGATGTGCAGGGAAGGTATGTGCGTACTCTCGCCACAAGCCCAGCCACGCAGGCTATGTGGGACGGCAGAAACGACGCCGGCCGACTCTTGCCGTCCGGTACGTACCTGGTTCGCTGCGACGTTGCGGGAGAGCACGCCACGGCGCGACTCATCCTTCAACGGTAGAACAACGCGGTGTCGGGTGGCTGACGCTACTTGATACCGTCAACACTTGCCGATGAGCGAAGCCTCTGGACTGCGGCAGCCGGGCTGCCGCTTTGCCTGAGGACCCGGATCGGAAAAGCGGGAGCTGCGCTCCCGCATTCCAAATCTAGGCGCGGGCTTGACATTGGCGCGTTCCGGCACGATGATTGGGCGTGTTTCGTAGAAGCCGGAACCAGCGTGCTGGCGGGGTCGCGGGTAGTCGTGGTTCCGCATCGAAAGGAGCAAGCTGATGAGCAGGCTATGCCACTGGGAGATACCGTCTACCGACCTGAAGAAGTCCACCGAGTTCTACGCGGGGCTGTTTGGCTGGAAGATGCAGAGCTGGTCCGAAGACTACGCCATGTTCGACGTCGAGGACGGCGTCGGCGGCGGCATTGCCAAGGTCGAGAAGATGCCCGAGCCCTGCATCGACGTTTACATCAGTGTCGGCGACATCCCGGCTACCTTGAAGAAGGCAGAGGCGCTTGGCGCCACGGTCGAGCGGCCCAAGACCGAGATCGGCGGCGGGATGGGTTTCTATGCCTATCTTCGTGACCCGTGCGGGTGCAGAATCGGTGTCTGGTCCAAGGCCTAGCCGCTAGTCGCTAGTCTCTGGCTTCAAGGCAGTACCGGGGGCCGCGATTCCGGAATCGACTGCCACGAGGCGGGCTGCCATCAAACTCGAAGCCCGAAACTCGAATGACGAGTCAAGTCCGAAGTCCGAGTTTCGGAATTGTGATTCATTCGAGCTTGACTCGGGTTTCGAGCTTTGTCATTCGGGCTTGACCTCAGTGGTTCCTGTCAGGTGGGGGCGTGCATTGACACTCACGCTCTGCCGGCTAAGATTTCCCGTCCGCAACCCTTGAAAACCATGCTATTCAATAAAAGGAGTTCCGGTCATGCGTAAGATAGTCGAGTGCGTGCCCAATTTCAGCGAGGGTCGCCGTCCAGAAGTTATCGAGAAGATCGTGAACGTCATCAAGTCGGTCAACGGCGTAGCCATGCTCGACCAGGAGATGGACGGAGACCACAATCGGGCGGTAATCAGTTTTGTCGGCGAGCCGGAAGCCGTGCTCGATGCCGCTTTCAAGGCGGTGAAAGCCGCGTCCGAGCTGATTGACCTGAACCAGCACCAGGGCGAGCACCCGCGCATGGGCGCGACCGACGTGGTGCCGTTCGTCCCGATATCGGGCGCAACGGTTGAGGAGTGCATCGAGATGGCCAAGCGTCTGGCCAAGAAGATTGCCGATGAGCTTTCCATCCCGACGTACCTGTATGAGCTCGCCGCGACCCGTCCGGACCGGGTTGACCTTGCTCAGATAAGGCGGGGCGAGTTCGAGGGGCTGCGCGAGGCAATCCGCACCGACCCGGAACGCGCGCCCGACTTCGGCCGGCCCGAGCTCCACTCGACTGCCGGCGCCACGGTTGTCGGCGTACGCGCGCCGCTCATCGCGTACAATGTGAACCTGGCGACCACCGACCTGAAGATCGCCGAGCGCGTGGCCAAGGCGATCCGTTTCCGCGACGGCGGGTTCCGCTTCACCAAGGCGCTCGGGTTCGAGGTCAAGGAGAAGGGCTGCGTCCAGGTTTCCATCAACATGACCGACTACACCAAGACCCCGCTCTACCGGGTGTTTGAGACGGTGAAGCGCGAGGCGGCACGCTGGGGCGTGAACGTCATCGAGTCGGAAATCGTCGGCCTGGTGCCGCAGGGCGCGCTCAACGCAAGCGCACGCTACTTCCTGCAGCTCAACAGCTTCAAGAAGGACCAGATACTCGAGAATCGGCTGGTTCCGGCCAAGGGCCTGCCCGATTTCCTGAACGACCTGGCCTCGTCGGCGCCGACGCCGGGCGGCGGCTCGGCGGCAGCGCTGAACGGGGCAATCGGCGTGGCGCTGATGACGATGGTCGCGAACCTGACTGCGGGCAAGAAGGGCTACGAGGAGTTCTCGGATGAGTTGTCGGCAGTACGTGACCGGCTGCTGCCGCTGCGCGAGCGGTTCGTATCGCTGATTGACGAAGACGCCGAGTCGTTTAAGAAGGTGATGGCCGCCTACAAGCTGCCGAAGATGACCGAGGCCGATAAACAGGAACGAAGCCTCGCAATCAGCGATGCCCTGAAGGTCGCGGCCGAGACCCCGTTCCGGACGATGAAGCTGGCGCTGGACGTGCTCAAGCTGTCGAAGCCGATAGTCGAGTACGGCAACAAGAGCTCGATAACCGATGCCGGCGTCGGCACGATGAACCTCGATGCCTGTTTCCGCGGGGCGCGGTTGAACGTGCTTACCAACCTTGCCGGCATCAAGGACGAGGCCTGGGTCGCGGCGAAGCGCGAGACGATGGACGAGATGGCGTCGGAGCTGGAGGCCACGGTGAAGGAATATACCGGTACGGTCGCACGCCGGATGGCGTAGCCGAATTGACGACTGCCGACTGACGAGTGGCGAATGAGGCATAGGATTCGCTGAATGGCTGGTGCCGCAATCGGCGTTCGACAATCGACAATCGACAATCCCGGTCTCGTTGACCTTCACGCCCATACCGTCTTTTCCGACGGCCTGTTTACGCCCGAGGAGCTGGTTGCCGAGGCGGCCCGGCTCAAGCTGACCGCGGTCGCCATAACCGACCACGACGCGGTCGGCGGCATCGACCGCGCCATCGCTGCCGGCAGACAACTGCAGCTCGAAGTCGTACCGGGCGTCGAATTGAGCTGCAACACCAATGGCGTTGACGTCCACGTCCTCGCCTACTACATCGACTACACGCAGCCGGCGGCGCTGGAGTTCTTCGAGATGGTGCGGCAGAAGCGGGCCGAGCGGGCGGAGAAGATGGTGGCAAAGATGCAGGAGTTGGGCGTCAACATCTCGGTTGAGCAAGTGCGCGTACAGGCACAGGGCGCGGCGACCGGCCGGCCCCACGTGGCTCAGGCGCTGGTTGAGGCAGGCGCAGTCCGCACGGTCGAAGAGGCCTTCCAGCGTTACATCGGTTACGATGGCCCGGCCTACTTCCCGAAGATGCAACTGCCCCCCAAGGCGGCGATGGATTTCATCCACCGCCACGGCGGAGTCGCCGTGGTGGCACACCCGGGCACGTACCACAACGACGGTGCGGTCTACTCGGCGATTGCGGCCGGAGCCGACGGCATCGAGGTCTGGCATCCGGACCACGGCCCTCGGAGCGTCGACCGCTACCGCGAGATGGCGACCAAAAATGGCCTCATCATGACCGGCGGGTCGGACTGCCACGGCGGCCGCAAGCTGGGCAGGGTTTTTCTCGGCTCGGTCACGGTGCCGTATTCCTGTCTGCAGGCGGTGAAGAACCTGCGCGAGAAGCGTAGCTAGGTATAGCCGGAACCGGATTTGTCACCACAAAGACACAGAGGAGAGGGGTCAGGGGCGAGGGCCGAGGGGCGAGGGTCCGCACTCCAATCCCCAGTCCCTGGTACCCAATCCCTATCCTTGGTGTCTTGGTGTCTTGGTGGCAGGACTCTTCTCCTCATGCTTCTGGTCTTCGGGTTCGCGGGCGCGCAGCTTCAGATAGCCCGCCTGAAGTACGAAGGCGGGGGAGACTGGTACAACGACCCGGATGCGATTCCGAATCTCGCCACAGAAATCAACGCCCGCACCAACATCAAGGTCTCAACCGACGAGGCCCAGGTAAGCCTGCTCGATGAGAAGCTCTACCAGTATCCGTTCCTGTTCATGACCGGGCACGGAAATGTCAGCTTCTCGGACCAGGAGGTGATGCGGCTGCGGCAGTATCTCGAGGCCGGAGGCTTCCTGTATGCCGATGACGACTACGGAATGGACGCGGCGTTCCGGCGCGAGATGGCTCGCGTGTTTCCCAACAGCCAGTTGGTCGAGCTGGATTTCGACCACCCAATCTACCACCAGGTGTACCGGTTCCCGAATGGCCTGCCCAAGATTCACGAGCACGAGGAGGGGCCGCCGCGCGGGTACGGGGTCTTTGTCGGCGGCCGGATGGTCGTCTTCTACACGTTCAACACCAACATCTCCGATGGCTGGACCACTGCCCACAACGACCCGCCGGAAGTCCGTGAGCAGGCATTCCGTGTGGGTGTCAACATCGTTTCCTACTTCCTGACCAACTGACGTCCGCGGGCACTCGGGACACGATCCCAGTACATCGGCGGAGTTGGGTAACGTCCCGCAAAGGATTTACGCGTCCCAAGGGTCTAATATGCATCTGATAGAGCACTAAGGACGTGAATAGATGAGTAAATCGAGTTCCCGCCGGAGAACAATAGTGATTGGGTTAGTAGTGCTGGTCGTGATTGCGGCCGGCGTGTTCCTGTTGACTCGGCCGAAGAAGGCCAGGTACCGGACTGCGACCGTCGAGCGCGGCGATGTCAGCGTTTCGGTTTCCGCGACCGGGACCGTGAATCCCGTAAGCCAGGTAACGGTCGGCAGCCAGGTTTCCGGCACGCTCGAGAAGGTGGCCGTCGACTTCAACGACCACGTCACCGTCGGCCAGTTGCTGGCCAAGATCGATCCGCGCAACTACGAATCCGCACTCAAGCAGGCGCAGGCGAGCCTCGCTTCCGCGCAGGCGTCCCTGACCCAGGCCCAGTTGAGCGGCGCCCGCGCCGAGACGCTGTACTCCGCGCAACTACTGTCCTACAGCGATTACCTGCAGGCCAGGACCGACCTCGAGCTGGCCAAGGCCAGACGCGACCAGGCTCAGGCGAGCTACGAACAGGCTCAGACCAACCTCGCCTACACGACGATAACCGCGCCGATGTCGGGCGTCGTCGTCGCGCGGAAGGTCGAGAGCGGACAGACAGTGGCCGCGAGCCTGCAGTCGCCCGACTTGTTCACCATTGCCGACCTGTCGCAGATGCAGGTCGAGGTGTCGATCGACGAGGCCGACGTGGGCAAGCTCGACACCGGACTCTCGGCGACCTTCAACGTAGATGCGTACCCGGAGAACATTTTCGCGGGCAAGCTCGTGCAGGTGCGCAACCAGCCGGTGGTGAGCTCGAACGTGACCACCTACATCGGCATCGTGCGCGTGGCGAACCCGGGCATGCTCCTGAAGCCGGGGATGACCGCGAACGTGAAGATCATCGTGCGCGCAGTGGACGACGTGCTGATGGTGCCGAACGCCGCCTTGAGTGCCAAGCTCGCATCGACGTTGGGGTTTTCCCCGGTCGCGCGAACGCAAACGTCCGGCCGGTCGGGCGCAGCCACAACCGGTACGAGCGGCGGTGTGCGCGACTCGCTGCGGTCAAGGCGAGGCGCAGCCGGCTCCCGCCGGCAGGGACCGCCCGGCGAATCCGGTTTGCCCGGCGCTGACGGTCAGCGCCGTAGATTCCGACCCGGCGCAGCGGTGGCGGGTGATTCATCCCGGCCGGGCGCAGATCCTGATACCGCTGCGGGCGCGGCCGCCGTCGCGTCCGCGGTCACCAAGACGGTCTATGTCCTTCAGAGCGGCAAGCCGGTTCCGCGCGAAGTGGAGATTGGTATGGCCGACGCAGGCAATACCGAAGTCATCCGGGGCCTTCAGGAAGGCGAGTTGGTCATTACCGGGCTGGGACAGGGCAAGTCGTCGAACGGCACAAGCACGCGCCAGAACCGGGTGCCGATGATGGGCGGGTTCGGCGGGCCGGGCCGCTAGAGAAACAGCCCGTGGCCACCGAAGTAATCCTCGTCAATTCGGTCAGCAAGACCTACAAAGTCGGCGAGACCGAAGTGCGAGCGCTGTGCGACGTCTCCATTGCCATTCCGTCCGGCCAGTTCGTGGCGATAATGGGGCCGTCCGGCTCGGGCAAGTCGACCTTCATGAATCTGCTCGGGTGCCTGGACCGTCCGGACACGGGCAGCATCCTGCTTGACGGGATTGACATTGCTCATCTTGACCGGAACGAACGGGCCGCCATCCGCAACAAGAAGATAGGGTTCGTCTTTCAGAACTTCAGCCTGCTCGCCCGCACGCCGGTGCTCGAGAACGTGGAACTGCCGCTCGTGTATGCGGGTGCCGACGCCGGAGAGAGAAGAGAGCGGGCGCAGGACGCACTGACGCGCGTGGGACTGGCCGGGAAAATCAACAACCAGATAACCCAGCTTTCGGGCGGTGAGCAGCAGCGGGTCGCCATTGCCCGCTCGCTGGTCAACCGGCCCTCGCTCATCCTGGCCGACGAGCCGACCGGCAACCTCGATACCAGGACCAGCATCGAGATAATGGCCATCTTCCAGCGGCTTAACCGCGACGGCATCTCGGTAGTGCTTGTTACCCACGAACTGGATATCGCCCACTACACGATGCGCACGGTGATGTTCCGCGACGGCCGGATAGTGAAAGACGAGCCGGTGGCGGAGCCGCGTTCGGCCGACGAGGAACTGGGGAAAGCAGCATGATTGATTTCGGCATGACCGTCAAGATTGCCCTGCGCGCCCTGCGGGTGCACAAGCTCCGGTCGCTGCTGACCATGCTCGGCATCATCATCGGCGTGGGCGCGGTGGTCGCGATGGTTTCGGTCGGGCAGGGCGCGAGCATGCAGATTACGCAGCGCATCGCGGCGCTCGGGTCGAACGTGCTCCAGGTCTTTCCCGGCTCGTCCTCGTCGGGCGGGGTCCGCGGCGGCTCCGGCTCGGTGTCGACCCTGACGCTCGAAGACGCAAAGGCGATTGCATCCGCCTGCCCGGACGTCGCCGCGGTCGCGCCCATCGTCAGCCGCAACGCCCAGGTCGTGTACGGCAACCAGAATTGGTTCACGAGCGTGACCGGGACATCCACCGAGTACCTGCAGGTCAGGAGCTGGGACATCGCCGACGGCAACATGTTCACCGACGACGATGTCAACGCCGGCACCAAGGTCTGCGTGCTCGGCCAGACCATCGTCGACAACCTCTTCCCGGACGAGGACCCGGTCGGCGCAATCATCCGCATCAGCAACGCGCCGTTCACGGTGGTCGGTGTTCTTACGGTCAAAGGAAGCGACCAGGACGATATCATCCTGATACCGGTAGTTACGGCCCAGCGGAGGTTGACCGGTCGCACGGGCGTCAACCGGATAATGGTTTCCGCGATCTCCCAGAAGCGCGGCGACGCGGCGCAGGAGCAGATTACCGAACTCCTGCGCCGCCGCCACAACATCCGGTCGAGCGCGGACGACGACTTCTCGGTGCGTAACATGGCCGACATCGCCTCGGCCGTCGCGTCGTCGTCGCGGGTGCTGACGCTGCTGCTGGCGAGCATCGCCTCGGTGTCGCTACTTGTCGGCGGCATCGGCATCATGAACATCATGCTGGTGTCGGTTACCGAACGGACACGGGAGATCGGCATCCGGATGGCGGTCGGCGCCAAGGGCCGGGACGTGCTGCTCCAGTTCCTGGTCGAGGCGGTCGTCACGAGCCTGCTCGGCGGCGTGCTCGGGATTCTCTTCGGCATCGGCGCCTCGCAACTCATCGGGTTGCTGGCCAAGTGGAGCACGCCGATGGTGCCTGGGGCCATCCTGCTGGCGTTCGGGTTCTCCGCGGTAGTCGGAGTCTTCTTCGGCTACTACCCGGCGCGCCGGGCCGCCAACCTCGACCCGATCGAAGCGCTCCGGTACGAATAGAGCCCGGACCGGCTCCGGCATTCACCACTAAGAAGAGGATGACACTCCGTCATCGGGGTTTGAGTGGTCGTTGGCGCTACGGCCGTCTTGCTGCCGTTCGCCGGCGAAGTCGGACATTGACTTTTCCAGTGACGGACTAGAATTGTCGTAGCGAAGTCGGGCGTGAATGACGTTCGGGCCCGGCACCGGGCATCTACTTCGTGCGTCGAGAGCCGGGCGAAGAGCGTGATGCATTGAGTGTCGTCAAGGTCGTGGTTGCGAGGTAAGGAGTCAACGTGAGAGTTTCGATGGTCAGGAGAGCCCGCAGGCTGGTCGTGTGCGTGGCGGTGGCCGCAGGCGTCGGAGTCGTTTCCGCCGACTGGGTTACAGCAACGGTGTCCGCGGGGGATACACCCTGGGCCGGTGCGGTCAACCCGCACACCAACAGGATCTACATCGCGAACTTCAACAGCAACAACGTGACAGTGATTGACGGGGCGACCTGCGCGATGACCTTCGTGGCCGTCGGCTCGCACCCCGCCGCCGTTGCGGTGAACCCGCTCACCAACCGGATATACATCGCAAACAGCTTCGGCGGCAGCGTGACGGTGATTGACGGGGCGACCAACAACACGACCGACGTAGCCGTCGGCATCGCCCCCAATGCAGTTGCGGTCAACCCGGTGACCAACAAGGTCTACGTCACGAACAGCGGCAGCGACAACGTCACCGTGATTGATGGCGCCACCAACGACACGGCCACTGTGCCCGCCGACTCCAGCCCCTGTGCCGTGGCTGTGAACCCGGTTACCAACAGGATCTACGTGACGAACTACAACAGCGGCAATGTGACGGTCATTGACGGTGCGACCAACGACACGACGCTCGTGCCGGCGGGACTGCTCCCCAATGCCGTGGCCGCGAACCCGGTCACCAACAGGGTCTACGTCACGAACAGCGGCAGCAACAGCGTGACGGTAGTCGACGGCGCCACAAACGACACCGCCACGGTGCCGGTGGGAGAGACACCCTACGCTGTGGCCGTGAACCCGGTGACGAACAAAGTCTACGTGGCCAACTACATCGGCAACAGCGTCACGGTTATCGACGGCCAGACCAATGACACGGCTCTGGTGGCCGTGGGTACGAATCCCTGGGCCGTGGCCGTGAACGCGGTTACCAACAAGGTCTACGTCGCCAACTGGCACGGAGACGACGTGACCGTGATCGATGGTGAAACCGGCGGCACTTCCACGGTGGCCGCAGGCACGAGTCCGTTTGCTGTGACCGTGAATCCGGTGACGAACAAGGTCTTCGTGTTGAACTACGACAGTGACGATGTGACGGTTATCGACGGCGCGGACAACGACGCCGCGACGGTGACTGCAGGCACGAACCCCAGGAATGTGGCGGTGAATCCGGTTTCGAACAAGGTCTACGTCGCGAACAACGGCAGCAGCAGTGTGACGGTGATTGACGGCGCGACGGGCGACACCGCGACCGTGGTCGTTGGCACGGGCCCCATTGCGGTCGCGGTGAACCCGGTCTCAAACAAGGTCTACGTCGCAAACTACAACAGCAGCAATGTAACCGTGATCGACGGCGCGACGGGCGACACCGCTACGGTGGCCGCAGGCACGAATCCCGATGCCGTGGCGGTGAACCTGGTCACCAACAAAATCTACGTCGCGAACGGCGGCAACAACAACGTCACCGTGATCGACGGTGTGACCAACGCCACGACCACCGTGGCCGTCGGTTCGTGGCCCACCGCCGTGGCGGTGAACCCCGCAACCAACAAGATCTACGTCGCGAACGAGACCGGCTACAACGTGACTGTTATCGATGGTGTGACCAATGCCACCACCACGGTAACCGTCGGCTCATATCCCAGGGCCGTAGCTGTGAACCCGTTCACCAACAAGATCTACGTTGCGAACTACATAAGCAATAACGTGACCGTTATCGATGGCGCAACCAACGTCACGACCACGGTAGTCGCGGGCGCGAACCCCGATGCCATGGCGGTGAACCATGTTACCAACAAGATCTACGTCGCAAACAACGGCAGCGGCGACGTGACGGTGATTGACGGCGCCACCAACAACACGACCGACGTAGCCGTCGGCAGCGCTCCCAGAGCAGTTGCGGTCAACCCGGTTACCAACAAGGTCTACGTCGCGAACAGCACCGGCAGCAACCTGACGCTGATCGACGGCGCGACCAACGCCACAACCACGATAGCCGTCGGCCCGGAGCCCAGTGCGGTGGCGGTGAATCCGGTCACCAACAAGGCATATGTCACAAACTACGGCAGCAGCACCGTCACGGTGATAACGGACTCGCCGAACAACGACACCAAGGTGCGCCTGGCATTGGACCGGCTGCCGGGTGATACGACCTCGATGGCTCGCCCGTCCTTGACCGGCAGAGCGGTGAACCGCTCGACGCCCGGTCGGACCGCAATGATGGGCGTGCTGAACCGGCTCAATGCGGCATCCGAAGTCTGGGACTGGGCGGAGATTACCTCAGGCGCAGGGACCGATTCCATTGCCTGGTTCTACACCTGGGCCAACGACTCGCTGATTCCGGGCGAGAATTTCCTCTGCTGCGTGCCGCTCGAAGACCAGGCCGCGACCGCCAACAACTTTGGCCTCGGGACTCCGCTTGCGGGCAACCTGGAGGTGTACCCATTGTACCGGATGGATTACTTCGTAGGGCAGCGAGAGGCGGCCGGACCCGACGTCTGCACAGCGAGGGCCGCGACCATCGTTCGCGGCGTCCTGTTCCTGCCGTCCTCGTTGCTAACTGCTAACTCCTCACTCCTCTCTATTGATGGCCGTAAGGTCATGGACCTTCATCCCGGCGCGAACGACGTGCGGGCGCTGGCGCCGGGCGTGTACTTTGTGCGGCGGGGGTCAGCCGCCGCGCGTGATGCGTCCAGCGTCATGAAGGTTGTGCTACTGCGCTAGACGGCGACCGGCGGTCGAGCGGCTGACGATGTCCGAGTCTCGATGAGCGGTGGCACGTCGGATGGCCTCCCTCGGAGACTCGGAGTGATGTCAATTGGCACGGACGTTGCAGGGGGCGAACGTCCCGCCTCTGACGCGGGATGCCGGCGGGTTTCCGCACGGGCAATCGCCATCGTTGACTCGCCAGAACTCCGTTCTAGAATGGAGGTGACGACAGGGGATGGCAGACCAAAGGCCTGCCGCGCGTGAAAGCCCCGCCGCCGAGTTGCAGCAGACCTGTCTTCGAAAGGAGCAGAATATGGCAACCGGTAATGACCGAGTGTTAGTCCGGAACTCAGCCGCCCGCAACCGGGCCGCGAAGGCCAAGGTATTGCTGTGCCTACTGACGGTGGGGCTGGGCATAGGTCTTGGGTGGAACCCGCCGGTTCCTGACACAATCCTGTTGCCGGATTCGCTGGGGCCGCTGCGGCCACCATATCATCTGGCGTTTGGCAGTTCGACCGACAACATCTACGTTGCCAGCGAGTCCTCAGACATCCTCGTGGTGGATGGGAACACCTTCCAGCGTATCAAGCGCATCAACACCGGCACGCCGGTCGGCAGTGTCCTGCTGGTCAACCAGCACAACAAGCTGTACTGCACTTATCCCTCGCTGGGCCGCATTGGCGTCATCGACTGCGTGACCAACAGCATCATCGGCTCGATTGATGTCGGGACGCGGCCGACGTTGCTCTGCTACAGCTCCGTCAGCGACAAGTTGTACTGCGGCGATGCCATTGACCGTACAGTCACGGTGATAGACTGCTCGTCAGACACCGCCCGCAACGTCATCTTAACCAAGTATGGCCCGGTCGACATGGTCTATGACCCGACGTCGAATAAGGTCTACGCGGCGACCCGTGACGGGGTGTGTGCGATATCCTGCTCGGCAGACTCCGTGGTCGCCACCATCACTGCGGTGAAGAGGCCGGTCAGCCTGTGTGTCAACAAGCGCCGCCAGAAGCTGTACGCGGTGGGGCCGCAATACCAAGGCCTCGACACCATATACGTTGTCTCCACGCAATCCGACTCCGTGATTGCCGCGATGTATGGCGTAGCACTTCGGCCGGGTCGTCTGGCGTGCAACGAAGCCACCGACCGCCTGTACGCAATGAGGATTTCGGACCCGGAACGCATACTCGAGTACGACTGCTCGGGCGACACGTTCACACGTGGCCGCTACATCTGGGAAGACGCTTATAGCCTGGCAATTGCTTGTGACACTGTGCGCAACCGGCTGTACATCGTCACAAACTGGGGTAGCCTCATTGAGATCGACTGCACGACCCTCGATGTCGTTTCCAAAGTTGGATGCGCGGGGTACGGCAGGATTCTCGAGTCGGACCCAGACCGACGCAGGATGATTTACGTCTATGGAGATTCGGAGGTGGGCGTGCTGCTGGCGCTTGACTGCAAGCACGACACTACGTCGGTGGTCACGGCCGTCCCGCTCTGCGGCTGGCAGCGGGTAATGTGCCACAATCCTGCGACCAGCAGGTTGTACTACCGTTGGGGCGTCACCATCGGTGGAGTCGGTGTCGTAGACGAGCAGGCCAACCGCGTGGTCAAACGGACGTTCATAGGTGAAGCCTATGGCCTCGTCGGAATGACGTACAGCCGAGCCAGCAACAAGTTCTACTTCATGGCCAAGAAAGGCATTGGCGTGCTGGACGGGGCGACAGATAGCCTGCTCAAGGTCATCGACACCAAAAGGGGCCCGGACCTCAGCCCCTGCTGGTGCCCGGACGGGAACAAGGTCTACTGTTTCGTAGATGACTCAAGTGTCCAGATCGCCGTGGTCGACTGCAACACCGACTCCGTGGTACGTAACATAGCAGTTAGCGATATCGTCCTGCGGCTCGAATACCTGGGCGGTGGTCGCATGCTCTGCTACCTGGGGGAGAGCCTTGCCGTTATCGACAGTCGAACGGATAGCATCCTGCTCTATGCGCCCGTAGGCGGCGCAGAAGCGACCGCTTACACTGGAGACGGCGAGAAGATGTACGTTGCTCGCAGGTACCCGGACCGACTAGAGGTCTGGGACTCCCGCTCGTTTTCCCTGCTAACGACAATCTACTGGCCGTACTTCGACAGTAGATACAGGGGCACTTTCCTGGCATACTCGGACACGACCAAGAAGCTCTACTGGTTCGTGGGAGATGACAGCGTTCTCGCGATTGACGCTAGCAGCGACACGGTCACGGCCCGGATGGCGACCAGTGTATCGCTCCGTGGCACATGCCTTGACCACACCGGCAGGTACATGTTTTGTTCTTCCCCATATGACAGCGCGCTCAGAGTCTACGACACGCAGACGGACAGCCTGGTCGGCGTCTATTCGCATCTGCCCTACCCCTACCCCGGGTGCATTACATCGAGCCCGGAACAGCGTTGCATCTACGTAGGATGCGACGACGTGATATTGGTCTATCCCGACGTGCCGCCGGGAGTTGAGGAAACGGCGAGTACTGAAGTGCGAGCGACGAAGTCGGGCCCGACGGTGGTGAGCGGAATGCTGTTCCTTTCAGGGGACCGAGGACCGGAGACCGGAGACCGCGCGGCACTTCTGGACATCGCGGGGCGCGTGGTGATGAACCTACTGCCGGGCGCGAACAACGTCAGTCACCTTGGCGTTGGCGTCTACTTCGCCCGTTCCCAGCCGTCAGCCGTTGCCAAGGTCGTGATTGCCAAGTGAGACTATACGATCATGGCCATCTGGGGGAGGAACGGGGACACTTCCCATGTTTCCTGACTCCTCAGATTCCCTGTAACATAGGATAAATCGCGACACTTTGGATAGGATAGTGCACGCGAATCTCGGTCCGGTTCTACCGTCTCGACACGCCGGGATTCCGGTCGGTGAAGAAAGCGGTGGTGGCGAGGTAGCGGGAAGAGGTTGAGGCTGAGGTTAAGGTTGAGGTAGAGACCGGAACCAGAACGCAAGCAACCAAGGGGCGGGCGAGAATCCGCCCCCTTGCTCAATGGAACCGGGGCAGATGGCAGTCATCCCCGGGAGAGTACTGCACGCGTCGGCCGAGTTTGGGCGGAGTGTTCTGCAGCGGGAAAGGGAAACGCGAGTTCTGACCCGAGGGTGTTAGCCAAATCTGCTAACATCCTACGAGTGCTCTTTGTCTAAGTTACTCTGTGTCAATGCCTAACTCATTGACATCTGTGTTTGCGTCTGCTGCTAACAAGGGTATGCCCGGGGCTTGCCCCCGGACTGTTCCCGGGATTGCCCCCGCTGTCCCTACCGAACACCTCGGCCGGGGTCTCGGTCCGGTCCTGAGTAGTGTTCGACCGGCCTCCACCCGAACAGCCACTGCCGCAGCCATCCGGTGTTGTCATCTGCGGGCAGCTCTTGCGTCCAGCAGCCGGGCCAAGGCCGGATGAGCTGGAACGACAGGCCTCGCAGCGACACCGCACACCAGACGCGGCCTTCCCACTAAATGGGGACGCTACCCATTTTCCGCCTGTCTGTATCTAAGGTTCATAATTAGAGTATGTTAGGCTGCAATGCCAGCCGGAAAGCAGGCTTCGGGAATCACCTTGGGAACCGCTCCCGGAACGGTTCGGAAGGTGGTTCGGACGGAGACCTCTAGAAGGACTTTCACGGTGGTTTCCGGCCGGACTTCTGCCGCGGTGAGCAGGGGGACTTGGGAAAGGACTTGCGGCGGGATACGCAGGGCGATTCCTGGCCAGACCTCTGGCGCGATTCTTAACGCGATACTCAGGTTGACCTTCGGCGGGATGTGCGGGGGAATTCAGACGGGGACCTGCGAGAGGATTCGCATGACGACTCTGTCAGCCGATCGCTCTGCTCGTGGCCGAATACCTCGGAGCGAACTGGTCGGCAAAGCGGGGACAGTCCCAGGGAGGGGACACGTCCACGGAGCGTCGCGAGGAACGCGACGCGGATGTGTCCCCAGCGCGAGGACGCGCGGTACAGTCCCCGTTTTCCGGCCATGTCCCGCGCCGGGCTTGTGCTTGTGCTTGGGCTTGAGCTGGAGCTACGGGACGAGGCGGAGGAAGCGGTGCTTGCCGACTTTGAGGACGGCAGGCACGGTGACCTTCACGAGCGCGGCTGCGTCGGTCAGGCGCTGGCTGTCGAGGTAGATCGCACCCTCGACGAGCTTGCGGCGGGCTTCGGTCTTAGAGGGGAGAAGGCCAGCAGTAACGACAAGGTCAATGATATTGACGCCGGCGGCGGGAATCTTGAACTCGGGCATTTCGTCCGGCACCTGTTTGTCCCGGAACACGCGGTCGAACTCGGCTGCGGCTTCGCCGGCAGCGGCGCGTGAGTGGTAGAGCGTGATGACGTCTTTGGCCAGCTCGACCTTGATGTTGCGCGGGTTCTCGCCTGAGCTGAGCCGTTTCTGGAACTCGGCGATGTCAGCCTCGGGGCGCTCGGTGCAGAGGCGGAAGTAGTCGAGCATCATGGCGTCGGCGATGGACATGAGCTTCCCGAACATCTCACGCGGCGGTTCGGTGATGCCTACGTAGTTGCCGTAGGACTTGGACATCTTCTGGACCCCGTCGAGTCCGACGAGCAGCGGCATGGTCAGGACTACTTGCGGTTCCTGGCCGAACTCGCGCTGGAGTTCGCGGCCAACGAGCAGGTTCCAGTACTGGTCGGCTCCGCCCAGTTCGATGTCGGCTTTCACCGCGACCGAGTCATAGCCCTGGAACAGGGGATAGAGGAGTTCGTGGACGTGAATCGGGTCGCCGGCAGCCAGCCGTTTCTTGAAGTCCTCGCGTTCGATGAGCCGGGCGACCGTGTACTTGGCCGCGAGCTTGATGATGTCCGCGCCACCCATCGGTTTCGACCATTCGGAGTTGTAGCGGAACTCGCAGCGGTCGGGCAGGAGAATCTTGTAGACCTGCTCCTTGTACCGTTCCATGTTGGCCTGAATCTGTTCATCGGTGAGTTGTGGCCGGGTCTTGGACCGGCCGCTCGGGTCGCCGATAGAGCCGGTGAAGTCGCCGATGATGAGCACCGCGAGGTGGCCGGCGTCCTGGAACTGGCGGAGCTTGCGCAAGGGCACGGCAAACCCGAGGTGGATGTCCGGGCCCGAGGCATCGATGCCCAGCTTCACCCGCAGCGGCTTGCCGGTCTTCTGAGATTTCTCAAGCTTGGTCGCCAGTTCGGCCTCGGTCTCGAGACGGTCTATCCCGCGAAGCAGGTTCGAATTCCGAAGTCCGAATTCCGAACTGGCCTTCTCGTTCGGCGTTTGGCGCTCGGCACTCGGCATTGGCTACATCCGATAGTTTCCGAAATCCTCGGGATTCATCGTGCGCATCTTCGTGCGCAGTTCTTTGAGCCGGTCTTCGTCCTGGGCCGTAATCCACTGGCCGGCTTTCTCCATTACCGGCTCGGCAACGTAGATAGGCGCCTCGCAGCGCAGGGCCAGCCCGACCGAGTCGGACGGCCGCGCGTCGATGGTCAGTACGCGGTCGCCGGCCTCAAGCACAATCTCGGCAAAGAAGGTCTCGTTCTCGATCTTGGTGATTATCACGCGACGAACGTTGCCCTGCAGACCTTCGACCATCAGCCGCATCAGGTCGAGGGTGAGGGGGCGGGGAAACTTCGCCTTTTCGAGGGCATAGGCGATGGCCGAGGCTTCGAGCGGGCCGATGAATATCGGCAGGACCCGGTCGCCGTCGATCTCGCGCAGGAGAACGACCGGCGAGTTGTTTACGTTGTCGAGAAGGATGCCTTCGACGCGGACTTCAATCACGCAGGTTCTTCGGCGACCCAGAGCTTCACTGTCGCCGAGACCTCATGACCGAGTTTGACCGTGACGTCGTACACTCCGGGCGCCTTAACAGGCTCGGCAAGGACGATGGAGCGCTTGTCGATTTCGTGACCTTCGGCGGCGAGCAGGGTGGCGATGTCGGCATTGGTGATTGAGCCGAAAGCGCCTTCCTCACCCACTTTGATGGTCGTCTTCACCGAAACCAGGCCGAGGCGGCCGGCGAGGTCAGTGAGCCGCTTGGTTATCTTCGTTTCCTTGGTGGCGAGCTGCTTCTTGATGGAGTCGAGCTGGGCAAGCTGGGATTTGGTCGCCTCGAGCGCCAACTTGCGCGGGAACAGGTAGTTACGGGCATAGCCCGGTTTCACGTTGACGACCGTGCCGCGGTCGCCGACCCGCTCGATATCGGAGAGCAGAATGACTTTCATCAGGGATTGAATGGGAGCAGAGCCATGCTGCGGGCGGTCTTGATAGCCCGAGCGAGGCGGCGCTGGTGACGGGCGCACACGCCCGACATCTTGCCGGACACGATCTTGCCCTTTTCAGTCAGGAAGTCGCGCAGGTGCGGGTCGCGGTAGTCGACTTCGGCAAGACCGTGGTCACAGAAGTAGCAGGTTCTCTTGCGGCGAATTGGTAGTTTGCGTCTCATGTTCGTGTCGTTCAGGATAGAGAAAAAGACAAGAGAGTCAAGTTAAGGCAGGGCGGAAGGGACCAAGGAGCAGAGCTGCAGGCCGCAAATCCTCCTCACCCCAGCCCTCTCCTCTCGGAGGAGAGGGAGAGCGAAGCGAGGGTGAGGAGGCGACTGCCGAGTGTTGACACCGAGGGGTCGCGGCGATAGCCTTGACCTGAGTGTTCAGGCCGTCATTACGGAGAGCATGAAGTACTGGACAGTTCTTGATGTCACTCTCAGTATCCCTATGCCCTGTTACCCTGAGCCCTTCGCTTGTTGTCA
>DDXO01000074.1 GCA_002347155.1 Caldifarciminota bacterium UBA2258 | reverse complement strand
CTGCCTGCGCCGCAGGGCTTCGAGCTGCTTCATACAATCTTTGCTGGCTGCATCCCGAGACTGATAACGCCCCTCAGCTACTCCCTGGACGCAGCGGTCAACGACCGCCAGCTCCTGCCTCGACCACTTAGGCTTCTCCGCCATATTTCAGCGTCCCAAGGGTCTGCTAGCCGATGGCCTCCGATTCGACGACGCACTGTCGGACAGGGGCCGTTGAGGCCAAGAACGATGCACTGTCAGACAGGGGCCGCCGGAGCCAACGACCCCGCCGTGTCAACAATCACCTACCTTGTTCTCGAGTTACCCCTTCCGGACTCAGGGCAAAACTGTCAGTGAGCGGAACAAAAGCACGAATGCCTCGCCCATCGTCGATGGAACCAATAACCCGCACGTCACCGTCAGGCTTGCCATCCCAGAAGAACACTACCTCAATCTGATACTCCTTCCCGCTCTGGCCGACGACCTCCGCCGTATCGATGCGGCGCTCTCGAACCCAGGCAGCCAATTCTGTGTACGACCGACTCTGGTACCGATTCAGGTGCTCGGCGAGAATCGGGCGGGCCTCCTTCTCGTCCATGCGTGCAGCTACGGCCGACGATTGACTGACAAGGGAAACGCCGCCGGCATCGAATCGGGTGACTGGCCATGATTCTCAGCCGTGTCAATAATCATTCGCTGTTTCTTCCAGATTCCTGCCTTGCCATACCGCGCGCACGCCTCAATTCCCTGCTGAATCTCGCTTGGCACGCAGCCAGGCTGCGTCGACTATTAATCCGCTCCAGTTCTTCCTGCATCCCTTCCGCAACAGTGTCCCACGTCTTGAGTCGGCGTGCACCGCGATGCCTTTCGTACCAGCGGATCCACTGCCGACAGACCTGCACCTCCGCGTCGGTCCATGCAGTCTTCGGCCAACGTTGATTGAGTCCGTGCGCCAGCTTGCAGAGTTGGGAGTATACCGCTGGGAGAGATCGTGGCTGAGTCCCTTTGAATCTGGCCGGGTCGTCGGCACGCCACTGGCGGCGCAGTCTCGCCAGTTCCACCCGGCAAGCCCTGGCAGCGGTCGGTGCGTCCGCATACTTGGCCTCTATCAGAGCTCGCGCGAAGCGACCGACGATCTTGTCTTCCTGAGCGGACCATTCAGGCAGCACCGTCCGGCCCTGCTCTCGTGACCACCTGAGCAAATAGGTAAGAATAGTTCGGTACGTCCTTGGGAGATAAGCCAGCCGTGAGGCCGGTTCCTCAGCCCGACGTCTCCGGTAGAGGGCCTCCAGTTCGTTGAAACAGTCGCGCGCAATCGGCTCCAATAGTGGATGCTCTCGACCGGCTAGGACTCGGACGTGCCGGTCCAGAATCTCCCGCTCCTCAGGACGCCAGCGCGAAGCGACCCATGACCAGCCCAGTTTCTGCGCCCGAGCACTCAACTGAAGACTGACAGCAGACAGTCTGCGGGATGGTGTGTGTATCATCGCCGAGCCCTGCCGTCGCAACCGAACAAGAGCCTTCAGGCAATCGCGCGCCGCCCAAGCCAGATTCCGATAGCGCCCGTCGGCCAGAGAACGGGCGTAGCGGTTATAGACCGCATGCTCGGCCGGCGTAACGCGGAACCGCCTGCGAACGTAACCGGCGGCCAGCGCCCGCCGGTAGAGCCGGGTTTCGATGGCCTTCAGATTCCGCGTGACAGCGGCCCACGCCGGTCCGGATTCACCCGCGCGCAGCCGCTCGAACTCGTGGGAGCACTCAAGAGCCGCCTCGTGCACGGTCAAAAAGCGACGGCGAATCAGCGCCCGCGCGTAACGCGCGATGACCCGGTCCTCGGGCGGCGTCCAGCGTGTATTCAAACCATGGAATCGTCCAGCGCGGGTATTACGCCAGATCACCCCGCGTACGCCTGCTATCGTACGCAGCGCCTTGGAAGGCAGCGCGTAGCGTCCCTTGGCACGCAGCCGCCTCAGCTCGTCAAAACAGGCCTGGGCGGCAACATTCGCCGACACGAACCGTCCCTGAATGACCCCGCGCACATAGCGGTCAACGAGCTTGCGTTCAGGTTCCGGCCAGGCCGCGGGAATGCCCTGCCGCATCAGCCAGTCCGGGACGTCCGGAGTCCGGACCTCACAGGTCCGCGCGTCGGAGTCCGTCCAGTATCTCTCATCTATTCCCTATGCCGTTGGCCGTCAGCCGTCGGCCGTTGGCTCGGAGAACTCGTACAACGTCTGTCGTGCTTCCTGCAACGAGCCCACGATGTACGAAGGACGATGAACCATGTACATAGGTACGATGAACGACCGAGGTCGAAAGTCGTTGGCTCGGGGGATTCGTACCTCGTTCGACGTCTCCGGCAACGAGCAACGATGTACGAAAGAACGATGAACGAGGAATGCCGCCGGCATCGAATCGGGTGACTGTCGGACCGCTCTCGGCTTACGGCTCACGGCCTACCGCTCCAAACAAACGTTAGCTCGGCCGACTCGTGGATCGTCCATCGTTCCCTGACGAACCAACGATGTACGAAAGAACGATAAACGACCGAGGCCGTAAGCTGTTGGCCGTAGGCTGTTAGCCATTGGCTCAGCCGTCTCAATAACCATTTGCTGTGTCCGCCGAGATCCCCCTACTGCTGGATTCGTGCTCGTACATGCCGGGTGGCCCTTAGGCATGCCACACGGAACTTGGCAAGCAGAGCCATGTAGTCATCCAGCACGGAGGTATAGCGCGCGAGCGCGGTATCGAGGCCGGCGCTGATTCCACGCGCCGAGAGTGCACTGCGCCTGTATCCCTCCATCGTGTCCAGGCCAGCACTGACGATACCCTCTAGCTTCATCAGGGTGTCTGTAAGAGGGTTCGGGCCGGGCACGGATTCGGAGAACGCCTGGAATAGATCTCCCATCGCGCGGAGGTCTGTCCCCAGAGCGGGCAGCGAATCCGAGATATACGCGGCTGCGGTGTCTATTCTGGCGGAGACCTCCTCGATGAGCGCGCGGGCCTCGCCGAGCGCCCGCACAGGGTCAGGCCCGCCCGCGAGACGACTTGCCCTTGCAGAGACATCAGATAGCTGTTGGTGGAGAGCCTGCATCCTCGTCCCTATCTTCTTGATGGCCATGAGCGCTGCCCCAGAGGCGACGGCGACACGTTCAGTACTCTCCAACAGCCCGCCACGCGCGTCGTGTGTCGTTTCTGTACGTGCCCCACTCTGTCTACCTGCGTTGAGGGTCTTCTTCCAGTTGCTCACCGCTATTGCGATCTTGGTTGCGAGATCGGAAGCGGATAGGAAGCGGGTACACTGCAGGTCTTGCCTTACTCGTCCTATGAAAGCTACCTGCCTCGGGTCGGTTGGACATGCGTCGCCCTCGGACTTCGCGTCAACCGCGGCGTTCGCAGCCAAGAATACAAGTTGGGGGATGCCTACTCGTCTTGCTTCGTCATACTCGAGCTCGGTGTAGGACTTGCCGGATTCGATTTCCACCGAACCATATTGCACTCCTAGGATACCTACGTAGAGAACGCAGCTTCTTACCGCCTCTCGGCATACGCTAAGTGAGGGCCACACCCTGGAGCCGAATCGTTCCATGCACGCGCACTTGTATTCGTCGAGCTGGTCTATGGTCTCGATCGCCTTGGCGCGGCACTCGCGAAGCTCGTCGTACGTGGAACTCAGGAAAACCAAGCCCGTTTCCTGTTGGATAGCGATAGTCGGCGAGATGCCTGAAGCGGGAGCCCTGTCTATGTACACGTTCGTCACATCCACGCCTGTGCGGGCAACGTCCGCATCGCTGACGTCAAGAAGCCTCATCGCTTCGCCATCAAATCCGCCGTACTTACCCATCACCCGCATCCGTGCTCGCGTCATCTCGCGACGGGATTTCGTGGCAGTCACCGCGTTTCGGAAGATCTCTACGCGCAGGACATTCGTGGCCTCGACCGGCGCGCCTCGGACCATCAGCATCCCACCAGACGTAAAGGGGGCGACGACCAACTCAACCAGTTCCTGTTCGGACAGGTCGAGGGCAATGAAGATATGCGGAGTGTCTCTAGTCATGACTGATACGTGGTAGTACGGTCCGGCTGAATCTGTGCTCAGGTTCTAGTCCTCCTTCAGGATCGGATGGCGTGCATAGAGAGACTCGGGCTCGTGCGGGGTTTTGGCCTTGGGCAACCGCTTGTGCAGGTCGAGCATCCGTCCCACCAGTTCGACCATCTTTTCATGCCGCACGTGGTTGTGCAGAGAGCCGGATTCCGTCGCCGGTCACCGTCATGGCGACCTGTGGCTGATCTTGACATGCACGAAGACATCGGGGCCAAAACGGTAGAACTCATGCCCGAACGAGTTGATGCCCCATGGGTAGCTGCATCTGGACTCGCCTTTCTCTAGCATTCGCGTGAACTCCGGCCAACCGCCACACTCTCGGTCGTTCTTCTTGCGAGCCCACGTGAACAAGTCAAAGTCCTTATGCAGACTCTGCGCGACCGCCGCCTTCCCTCCTTTGGTGACCTCATAGTACGTGTAGAAACCTCTGCGGTCTGTGCGGCCTTGGAGGCACTCCTCGTTCTTTGCGCTCCAGGACCGCTCAAGCTCCACCTGCCGTTCCGGCGGTTCAACCTCCAGACGGTCGAGCAAACCTTCGAGACTCGCCTCTGCGGCCTGCCTTACGGCTGTCAGCTGAGACTCCTGATTCGAAGAACTCCAATCGAACGCGTTCATGCGATCCTCCCGTTTCACCTATTGTACAGCCACGCCTCTGCCTTGTTCATCGCGTGGCTTGCCGAATCAGCCTTGCCCACATATGACCACCCTGCGTAGGCGACGTAGACTTCCTTGCTGACCGGGTCCCACTTCACCTCGACGCTCTTTAGGGATTTGGCTGCGGTCACTCGTCCTATCAGCTGAGCTGACACGTCATTACCTCCTCTGCGTTTACGTGCTGCCACTGGCCTGTGATGCGCGGTTTCCTTCTACCACGGCAATCTCCTGGTCCGTCATGCCATACAACTCATAGACCAGCGCGTCGATCTGGTTGTCGGTCGCTGCAATTGTGCGCTTCAGGGATTCTTGCTCGTGCGGGGTTTTGGCCTTGGGTAACTGCTTGTGCAGGTCGAGTACCCGCTCTACCACATCGACCATTTCGCTACGACGCTCCTGCGTCCTTGCCAATTTGAAACTGGGTCTTGAGAAGGGCCGAGACACCGTCCATCAACTCTCGGATTTCGGTGGCCGTTGGCTCACGGCCCGTCTCATGGCTGCACAGATTCCTTAAGTCGGTCAGGTGCTGGACCTTTCTCCACGCCACAACGTCATATACTGCGTCCCTGCATAGGTCATTGACCTTCCCTAGTGTGGCCCTTTCGGGAACTTTGACGGGAGGCGTTCGCCTGCGAAGCAGGTTCTTCAGGTGCCTCTCAAGCATCACTCCCGCGAGGACTCCGGCTGGACGGAGGAACCCGCCTCTTAGGAGTTCTCTGGCGGCGAGTAGCTCGTCGTCCATCAATTCCGCGTAAGTCGCGAGCTGCATGTCGAGCAGTGAGTAAGTCAGATGTCGCGGGACGGCTGCAAGTATGTCCGCCTGCGCGCCAATGAGGTCGGCAAGCAGGATCTGGTCCGACTCTGATATGTACCCACTTGTGAGTAGCTCCTTAATGCACGGTTCAGCACGAACCTTGCCTGTTCTCTTAGCCGGCGTGGAATACAGGTTGTCGAGTTCTTGGATTCTGTCAGGTTGGTTGTGCGCAACGATGGCACGTACAGCCGTGAACCATGACTGGTACTTTCTTCTAACCTCTTCAGGTACGGCTCGCTTCGGAGGCTGGCTACCCTCTAGGACAAAACCGCCAAAGTCCCCAGTCGTGCCTGGCAGGTGCTTCTTCTTGTGGATACCCTTCCAGCAGAAAGTCTGAATCATGGAGACTATCTCGTCCTTCTCCCGGTCAAGCTCGGCTATCGACCGCTCCAAGTCGGCAAACAAACTCACTAGCCCTCCCCCTCCATAATCCTGATTTCCTCTTCCTTCAGTCCGTACAACTCATACACCAGCGCGTCGATCTGCGCGTCCGTTGCCTCAATTGTGCGCTTGAGGGAGTCCTGCTCGTGCGGGGTCTTGGCCTTGGGCAACTGCTTGTGCAGGTCGAGCATCCGTTCTACGAGTCCGACCATCTTGTCGTGGCGTGCTTTGTCGGCCTTGTCGTCAAGGTGGAGCACTTTGACTGGCAGTTCCCCGAGATATGCGCCCTTAATGCGATGCTCGGGATACGTGGCGGCGTAGAACTGGTTAAGGAGCCTGCTGTTCAGCAGGCCGAGGAAGTACAACACCGACATGTCGCCTGAGCGGACGATGATATTGTGCAGGGTGCCCATCGTGTAGGTGCCTTTGGGCACAAGCGTCGCGACGAGTCTGCGAGGTAGCTTCAGGTTACGTATCGCCTGAAGCACGATGCGAGGCCCCGCTTCGTACACCGCCGGGTTCTTGGTGCCGCCGACTATCGGGTCGCGGCCGTACGCGAACCAGTGGCGGGGTGAGGCGTGGTCGTAACGGCCAATGTCGCGCCCAAGCAGAATGGCGTCCGGGGAACTCGCTGAGCGCCGGTCGGCAAGCAGTTCGTTGGATTCGAGCACAAGCCCCAAGTGCACCGTCGCAAACCTGCCGAGAGGCTCCGAGGTCTTCAGCAGGCGCAAAGACAGCTCAGTTGGGAATGCACCGCTTGTTACGTGGAACTCCAGGCCGGTAGTCCGCGCCCAGTCGGACACTCGGATGGAATGCACGTGCTCGGCTTTGCTCGCCATAGCTGCATCCACGAGCCGCAGCACAAACCTACTCTGACCCGTTGTCTTTGCCTTCTGGACAACATAGACAACGGAGTCGAGCTTCGCGTCCTGGAAGACAGGGATGTCCTTCAACAGAACTAGCTCACTGAGTCTGTTGTCCTTCGCAAGCAGCGCCCGCAATGGGCGAAGGTAGACACCTGCCAGGAAGCTGTTTGGCACAATGAAGCTATGGATTCCACCGGCGGTCAGCACATGCAGGGATCGCTCAATGAACAGCGCGTATAGCTCGGTCTTGAACTGTGCGCAGGAATAGCGTTCCTTGAAGTGAGCCATGATTGCTGGGTCGGTCTGCCCCGAGACCTTGTAGTATGGCGGGTTGCCGATGACGGCGTCGAAGCCGCCGGACTTCATGATGTCGGGGAAAGCGGCGTTCCAGTCGAAGACGTTGATGCGGTATTGCTCTTCTTGGTCGAAGAGACTGGACTGCTGGTTCTGGTAGAAGTCCGGGCCTATCAGGCTGTTGCCGCATTTGATGTTGGAGCCGAGGTCGGGCAGGGCACGTTCGTGGAAGAACTTGAGCTGGTTCTGCAGCGTCTCCTGGTTCTCTCCTTCGAGGACCTTCAGGAGCAGGCTGAGCTTAGTCACCTCGACGGCCTGCGAGTCGATGTCTACGCCGTAGATGTTGTTGAGGAGTATCCGCTTTCGCTCCGCTGTCGTCAGTCGCCAGTTACCGTGCGAGTCTTGGTAGAGCGGCAGGCCGGATTTACCTGAGAGACCCTTCGACTCGCTTCGCTCGCTCAGGGTGACGGAAGAAGGGCTGCTCGCGGTGACAGATTGCTTGAGCTTGGGCTTGAGCTTGTGCTGTACGTAGTACTCCAGGTGCCAATCGAGCAGGAACTGATATGCGCCGAGAAGGAACGAACCGGAGCCGCAAGCCGGGTCCAATATCCGCAGGCGCGACGCCTGCTCAGGGGTCATTCCCTTGCTCTGTCTCACCCTCACCCTCGCCCTCTCCCGTTCTAGGGAGAGGGAATCGGAAAGGCCCGACTTGCTCTCGCCAGCGAGGGAATTACCTCCCTCTCCTCTTTGAGGAGAGGGTTGGGGTGAGGAGCCTTCCAGCAGCTTGCCGACCGTGTTCTTGACGATGTAGTCAACGATGTAGGTCGGCGTGTAGTAGACGCCGCCGGCTTTCCTGACCTCTGGCTTCTCTTCTACCTTTGCCTGATGTCCGGCTGTCAGTCGTATAACCTTGCCGAGGAACTGCTCGTAGACCTGGCCGAGGATGTCCGCAGGCAGGACCGAGAACTCGTAGGGGCAGTCGGGATAGTAGAGGCTGCCGATTATCTCTTTGAGCGGCTTGTCGTCGATGTCGAGTTCGAGCGTCAGGAGATCGGGTCCCTCCGCGCGGTCTTGCTCGGCGAAAACTGGGGACAGTCCCTCGGAGGCAAAACCAGGGGACAGTCCCTGGGAATCGCACACGGCCCTGCGAAGGGACAGTCCCCGGTTTTGCGGGACAGTCCCCGTTTTCGCGGTCTTCCGGAAGTGGAAGAGGCCGGAGTTGTAGCGGTCGTCCGCGTCGCGGAAGTGTTTGACGAGGCGCGGGTAGACCCGTTCGCCGTTCATGAGTGACTGGAGGAAGGCGTAGTGCTCGATGCCACGGTCTTCGCAGATGCGGAGGAAGATCAGCCGGTCAATCGTGCGCTGGACCGCGAAGTTGAGCTCGCGGGTCGAGAGGCGCGGGTTGCGGAGGGCGATGTTCCTTGCGAGCATGTCGCGCCATTTCTCGATTTCGGCAAGGAAGGCGTCGTCAACCGCAGACGTACCTTTCCTGGACTTGCTCGTTTCCACGTAATGGTCGAGCGAGCCTTTCTGGATGGCATCGGGCGAGAAGAGGCCGAGAAGCTCGTCCCAACGTTCGAGGTAGTCGGTGTAGCCGAGGAGCATGGTGCGGGCGGTCGCGGGTTTGTCGGTCTTGTAAGGTTGGATGCGGCAGTCGTAGACCGCGAACTGCTCGAAGTCGGAGAGGAGCGAGACCGGGAGCTTCGAGGTCCAGGCGTAGCGGCGGAGCTGGAACGCGGGGCTGGCGTCTTCGGCGATGTTCACGGCCGGCTTCTTGGCCTCGGCGAAGAAGACGCGGCGGCCGCCGATGCGGAAGGTGTAGTCCGGGGCCTTGGTCGCGCCCGCGACCTTGATTGACTCTTCGTGGATGACCGGCTTGAAGACTTCGGTCAGGCCGGCCTTGTTGGACACGTCCCAGCCGAGGGACTCAAAGAAGGGGTTGAGGAACTCGGCGCGGAGTTGCTCTTCCTTGTAGTCAGGGGACAGGAAGACCTTGCGGTTCTGGTCGAAGTGGTCGACCAGACGTTTGACGGCGTCGGGCGCGGGCGTGCCCATGCGGGTCAGGATAGACAAGTCCGGCCCCGCAGTCAAGGCGAGAGGCGCGGACGTTGTCCGGGCGGGAGTCACTACGGGTGAGGCTGCAGAAGAGACTGCGGGTGAGACTGCGGGTATGACAGCGGGCGCGACTGCGGGTGCTACGACGGTAGTCTTCGCGGGAGAGGCTGCGGAAGTCACTACCGGTATCACGGCGGGTGTCTTGACCGGAGTTACAACCGCTGAGGCTCCGGGTATGACGGCGGGGGTCTTTGCCGGTGCCAGAGCGGAGGTGACTCTGGACATCACGGCGGGGGTCTTTGCGGGTGTGACTGCGGATGAGACTACGGGCATGACGGCGGACGTGACAACGGGTGCCACAGCGGGAGTGGCAGCGGGAGTGACTACCCAGGGGACTGGTCCCTCGGGGGGGAGGGAATCCGGGGAAAGTTGCACTTTTTCCCGGGAAAAAGCGGATAACTATATAGGAGCTACATTGTGAGCAGACGACATTGCCAACCTCCGCACCGCGACAGTTCCCACGAGCAGTTTCTGCGGGACGTCGTGGACGTGTTCGTGGCTGACGAATCCCTGAAGCCGGCGTATCTTGCGTTTGCACGGGAACTTATGCTGAGTCTGCGGCGCAGGCCGAAAGCAGGGGACAGTCCTACGGTGCAGCGCGTCGGACTTGCCGCGGTACAGGCCCTGTTTTCGGCGCGAACCAAACGGGTCGTCATGAAGTGGTTTGAGCGCGGGTTGCATGGACGTCTGCTCTGGTTGGTAGGTAGTGCGGCGATTCGGGGCAGGCTGGATTAGAGGGAGGTGCGTTTTGCACATCGAGCCGAAGGAGCGAGCACAGCGGATGATTGAGAACTATGCGGCGCGGCTGCGAGCCGGGCAGGCAACACGCCGCCGCGACGGGCTGACTCGTGCCCAGGCCGAGCGCTACGCAGTCGCCGTTGCCCGGACAAAGTGGATTCGAGCCGAGACCGGCGCGGTGCTGGCTGCGGCCGGGTTGCCGATGATTGTACGTCCCTTCTACTACAGCTTCGCGCTGAAGCTGGGCAGACTCGACCGCAATGCCTGGTCCGAGCGGGCGAAGTGGGAGGAGGGGCAGATACTGGTGCAGACATGGGCGTCACGGGGCTTGCGCCGCGAGGTCATGTACAGGATTGCCGAGAAGCTCTTCAACCTGAGTTTGGGCAGGTCGGAGATGGCGTCTTGCCTGGAGAAGAGGCAGGAGTAACATCAATTGAGGTGTGCCGTGGAATCACGGTGGGCGACAGGTAAGCTGTCGCGCGTCTCAAAACCAGAGACAGGCCGAATCGGCGGCGCTGGACTTTCCAGAGTGCTGGTCCGGTCGCGAGGGAGATGTGCGCGGTCGCGTTCGATGGGTTAGCAAAAGGCGTACATCAGGAGGGTAGTCATGAGCGACGCCGAGATGGCCGACGGTATAATCAGGGGCACGGTGGCCTTCGATGTGTTCTGGAACCGGTACTGGCGCCGGGTCTACGCGTGGGTCCGTACGATGGTCGGGAACGTCGAGGATGCAAGGGACCTGACCAACTGCGTGTTTGTGCAGGCGTGGCAGCGGCTGGGCCGCTACAGCGCCGGGCGCAGCAGTCTGTCAACCTGGCTGTATCTTCTGACGAGGACGGTTACGTGCGCGTATCTGCGGAAGCACCGGCCGCAGTGCGTCAGCCTCGATGAGGTGGCAGACCGGCCGGGGCCGGCGTGCGAGGAGCCGGAGGAGTTGCACGCAGCGGCAGCGGAGCGCGAGCGGATATGGCGGGCGGTAGAGCAGTTGCCGAAGCCGGAAAGCGGGATTCTGCTCGCATACTATCGGGATGGTTTGACCTGGAAAGAGGTGGCCAGGCGGTCAGGCCTCAGCCTGCGGGCCGTGATGTACCATGTAGCGCGAGGTCTTGAGCTGCTGGGCGGTATTCTCTAGACGGATGTACCACTCGCAGGAGGTGCGATGGCGAATAGACGACACGGTGAGACCGATGGGGGTTTCACTGACACCGAGCTGGCGATGCTCGGCGAGTTCAGCGACTCGGTTCGGGCGGGAGGAAAGCCGGACATCGATGAGTTCTTGAAGCGCTGCCCGGGGTCGAAGGCGAAGATGCGGCCGATCCTGGAGAAGGCGCTGCTGCTCGGCCGACTGTCCGAAGACCGCCTGACCGGACACCGGCAGGCAAAGCCGGCCAGGATGCGTACAAGGCGACGCCGTCAGTTGCTCAAACGGCGGTAGCCTCCAGACCAAAGAATGACCCGGCCCGGAAGGGGCCGGGTCCCTTTTTTGCACTTCTTTGGCGCCCGGAGCGGATAACTATATAGGAGCGACACAAGCGCTCTTTGACAACCAGGAGTGCCGGGTACGAAAACACCGCCCGGCCTACGGCAATAACAACCACCACCAAAGGAGGTGATTACCATGCCGATTGACCCGACCAAGAGGATCGCGAACTGGGATGAGAAGTACAACATCGAACGCATCACCGCGGTCCTGACCGAGAAACGGGCCCAGATGCTCGCGAATATCAGCGCCGTCACGCCCATGATAACGGCGATGGAGCTGCAGGTGAAGCAGGTCTGCGATGGCGCCGGTGTGATGACCATCCAGATCCCGTTCTATCTCTGCTTCGGCCGCGAGATGTGGAAGCTGATCCGCGCCGAGACATCGGGCGAGACGCTGGCGATAGAAGCGGCGACGCTTATCGCCAAGTGGAAGGCACGCGGCCTGACCGAGGCCGTGCTTCAGGCCATCCGCACCGACGTCTTCAACGTCGCGGCGCCGCTGCCGTGAGACCGCCTACAGCTTGCAGCTAACGGCTGACAGCCGGAAGTCGGAGCGAGAAGCGGGCGGGAATCCGCTGTCGATTCCCGCCCGCGCCTTGGAAAGGAGTGCAGTATGGCTGTCTACGACAATCGGTTCGACCTGATGGTGAAGCAGGTGTGCATCGGGCACGGAGTCCCCATCATCACCCTGAGTTCGTATCGCACTTTCGCGTTGCAGGTCCAGAAGACGGCGAAGCACGCGAAGGGCGACGACCTGGCGGTCGTGACCCGCGCGCTGGTGGAGCGCTACACAGGGAAGGGACTGAGACGCGAGGTGCTGGTCTCCATCGCCTTCGACCTCTTCAACGTGGCCGTGCCGTTGCCGTGACGGCCCGGTCGAGAGGACGGGCGGGAATCCGCTGTCGATTCCCGCCCGCGAGTCTTGCAGTTGGGGACGTTGACCGGGGCGGGGAGGGGTGTAGGCTTGGAGTTGTGAGAGTCGTTGTGTCGGCCGGCGAGGCGTCGGGCCGGGTGATGCTGGAGCAGTTCCGGCTGGAGATGGGCCGCATCGAGCCTGGCTGCGAGGTCGTGAGCCTTGCGGAGACGGGTGAGCCTGGGCCGGTGTTCGGGTTTGCCGAGGGGCTGCGTTCCGGACTGAGGTCGCAGGACCTGATCGGCCGGGCCGGCGAGGCAGTCGAGAAGCTGAAGCCGGATGTGGTCGTGCTGGTGTCTTTCTCCGGGCTGCATTTGCCTTTGGGCCGGCGGCTGCGCAGACGCGGGTTGCCCGTGCTCTATCTCGGGCCGCCGCAGGTCTGGGCATGGGGCGGCTGGCGCAAGCGCCGACTGCGGCAGGCGGCCGACAAGGTAGTGTGCCTCTTCCGGTTCGAGGAGGAACCGCTGCGGCGGGCAGGCGTGGATGCATCGTACTTCGGATACCCGCTGCTCGACAGCGTGAAACCGGAGTCGAGCAGGGCAGAGACTTTGCGCAGGCTGGGCCTCGGTCCAGGCGACCGGTATGTCGTGTTCCTGCCCGGGTCCAGGCCGGCAGAGACGGCATACCATGTGCCATTATTCGAGGCCACACACGAGCGGCTCCGGGAACTCGTGCCGGGAATCCGGGGAGTCATGGTGGTGAGGGACGCGGATGCAAGCCAGAGGCCAGAAGCCAGAAGCCAAGAGCCAGATCTCCAGGGTCAGGAGTCGGTTGGCGGCAGGCCGTCAGCCGTCGGCGTGCTCTCTGTCAGCCATGGTCGGTATGAGGTGATGCGGCATGCGGAGTGTGCATGCGCGGTGTCGGGAACGGTGACCGCAGAGCTGGCGTTGCTTGGGGTCCCGATGGCTGTCTGCTATCATCTGCCGGCGTTGTCGCGGACGCTGGCGCGGCTGCTCGTGCATACGTCGTACTTCGCGCTGCCGAACGTCTTGGCCGGAATCCGGGTTGTGCCGGAGGAGCTTGAGCCGGGGCCGGGCAAGCTGGCCGCGCTGCTCGCTCCTTTGATCTGCGATGCAGAGGAGCGGAGTAATCAGGCGGCTGCGCTCCGCCGGGTCGCGGCAGAACTTGGACCGGCGGGCGGGATGGAGCGGGTGTGCCAGACGGCAGTCGAGATGGGGCGGGGGACCAGGGGCAGGGGCTAGGG
>DDXO01000070.1 GCA_002347155.1 Caldifarciminota bacterium UBA2258 | reverse complement strand
CCTCTGGACGCTGGCCCAGTATCGGCGCAAGTACGGGGTCGAGATCTGGGGTTACTGCCTGATGGATAACCATATGCATGCCCTGGCTGTACCACGGGAGACAGACTCGCTGGCGCGGTGCTTCGCCGGCACGAATCTCATCTACACCCAGCATGTCAACCGCAAGAATGGGCGCAGCGGCCGTCTCTGGCAGAACCGGTTCTTCTCCTGTCCGGTGGACAAAGACGAGTACCTCTGGCTGGTCCTCAGGTACATAGACCGGAATCCGGTGCGTTCGCATACCGTGCGTCAGGCCTGGGAGTACCGGTGGTCGAGTGCTCGGCATCACGTTACCGGGGAAGCTGATCCGCTGCTGAACGAGCCTGACCGGCTCATGGCAGAACTGCGCCGGCAGAAGTATCGCAGCTACCTGAGAGACGAGGCGGAAGAGACGGCTATGGAGATACGGCGGAACACCGCAACCGGCCGACCGTAGGGAGGAAACGTCTTTCTCTAGACGCTGGAGTCCCGCTTGAGCCGAGTCCTGAGCCCGCGGAAGCCGGGACGGGCACCAGAAAATAGGGGAAGTGTCCCTCGAGCCCCCTCGAGCCCCTCGAGCCCGGCCCCTGACCAAGCGGATAGCGACCCTCCGTTACGGCGCGGGCGCGGGGACGTTGAAGACGTCGGTGCGAATGGCGGCGAGGACTTAAGAAGGGGACACGTCCACGGAGCGACGCGAGGAACGCGTCGCGGATGTGTCCCCACCGCGGTTCTGCCACTTCTCCAGCAGGACCTGGGCTTCCTTTGCCAGAGTCGCTCCCGAGATGGTCCGGCCGTGCGAGAGCTTGAAGAGTTGCCGGGCAAAGTCGAGGTGACGAGAAGTTAGCAGTTAGCAGTGAGGAGTTAGCAGAACGTAGCACGAAACCTCACAGACCCGAATGAGGACGGTCCCAGCCGGCGGCCTGCGACCCGGAACCTGAGCCGGCACTTGCACCTGCAATGAGGGGGTCAATCCGGGGGTGACTGCGGGGTTCAGGGCCGCGCTGACTGCCGCCATCAATGTGGCCGTCAATCAAGGACTTAGCCCGCCTGTCAGTTGCGCGACGAGTTCGGGGCTCAATGCGACGGCCAATCGCGCCTAGACTTGGGAACTCAGCGCCGCCGTCAGTCAGGACCTCAACGCCGCTGTTAACCCGGCAGTCAATCGCGCATCGAGTTGCGCAATGAGTTCCGGCCTGACTTGCGCGTTCAGCCGCGAGTTGAGTCCGGCGTTGAACCGCTCGCTGAATTTGCGGTCGAGCGTGGCACTGAGTACGGAAGTGAACGCCGCAGTTCCGGTGCGGGTGTTTTGACCAGCAGCCGTTACCGTACCCAACTCACTTGAGCACCGTGTGATACCGGCTGGAGTGTCTGTCATCGTCTCACACCTTCCCGGAAAAGCGGCAGCTTCGCTGCCGCATTCCAAGGACTCGGCCGCCATCTACATTTAGTGGCAGGCCGTTCTTAGACCACAATTCTGCCGGGGAGTGGGCGGCCCACCTACCGCCTGGGGGCTTGCCTCCGCGGATACGACGTGAGATACGACAAAGCCTACAACCGGCCGTACTTCAACTTGAACAACGAGCCGAACAACGTCGCGAAGAACTGCTGGAACAACGTCTCGAACAACTGCGGGTAGAACTGCGCGAGCAACGCGCGGTACAGCGAAGGATTGAGGTCGAGGTCAAGGTCGAGGTTCAGGTCGAGATAGAGCGAACGGTGCAACTGACGATACAAGCGAGTACGCAACCGGCGACACCTCTGCCGATACTTCCCGATGTACTTCGCGGGATACTTCGCGAGATTCAGACGCACCTTCGTCGGGCGGTTCCAGCTTTCGTCGGCAGCGCATCCCATCAGGGAATGCGGGGCGAATGCCCGTTCGGCTTGGGCGGCGCCGGCGGATCTGTTTGTGGTGGGCTAGTCCGGCTTCGGGCGGGTGCGCTTCTTGAGTTCGGCTTCGAAGCCGCGGTCGGTGGGGCGGTAGTACTTGCGTCCTTTGAGAATTCCGGGGACGCGATAAGAGACTATTGACACGACGGGGAATCATGGCCAGCCGACCCTTGTGACGGCGGCGAGGCGCGGGCGACTAGACGGCGGGAGCCGGGACCAGGTCTTCGAGGACGACGCGCCGGAGAACCTGCTCGTCGCCGAATCGCTTCCTGGCGTCAAGCACTTCGATGCCTGCGACCCTGCCGTCAGCCGCGTAGTCCACGGCTATGCCTTCGGCCACGTGCTTGGTAGTCACCGTGGTCTCGATGAACCTGATGTACAGCGCGTCGACTTCCGAATCGTAGGATATTCTCATGGCCTTTCTCCGTTACGGCACATAATACACGTAGACCGTCACGACTACAATCTCCGCCGGTTCATCCACGAAGACCGGAAGGACCTGTTTGGACGAGTAGCGCCGACCGTTCCAGTCGCGGCCATAGGGGAACTCCCTGCGGCAGTCGAACCTGCCCCGCTCTGCAGGCTGCCACTCCGCCTGCCTGATTGCCTCGACGACCTCTTCCTCGGTCGCTCCGCGGAACGCCATATTCTCACGGGCATGGCGGGACAACCGAATCGGCTTCACGGAGCGATTCTAGCGATGCCTGGTGGCGGTGTCCACACAACACGGAAGCTCCGGCCGAGACCGGGAGTCGACCGCGCCCCGCGTCCTTCGGCCGCGAGTCGTCGCAGGAAGGGGCGTTTCCATCGGCGGCGAGGGTCGGCGGCTAGGCTAGTCCGGCTTCGGGCGGGTGCGCTTCTTGAGTTCGGCCTCGAAGCCGCGGTCGGTGGGTCGGTAGTACTTGCGTCCTTTGAGGGAGGGCGGCAGATGTTCCTGCTCGACCTGTGCATCCTTGAAGTCGTGCGCATACTTATACCCCTTGCCGTAACCGAGACCCTTCATCAAGCCGGTGGGCGCATTCCGGAGATGGAGCGGCACCGGCTCGGTCGCGCTCTTGAGCGCGTCGTCCTTGGCCTCTCCGTAGGCGACATAGAGGGCATTGGACTTAGGGGCGAGGGCCAGGTAGACAACTGCCTGTGCAAGAGCTGTGTTGCCTTCCGGCATACCGACGAAATGGACCGCATCCTTGGCCGCGTTGGCGATGAGCAGGGCATTGGGTTGGGCAAGGCCGACATCTTCCGACGCGAAGCGAACGAGCCTGCGGGCGACGTACATCGGGTCCTCGCCCGCTTCGAGCATCCGCGCCAGCCAGTAAAGCGCGCCGTCCGGATCCGAGTCGCGCAGGCACTTGTGCAGGGCGGAAATCAGGTTGAAGTGCTCCTCCCCCGACTTGTCGTAGAGGAGGAACTTGCGCTGGACCACGTCCTGGGCCAGCTCCAATGTCACCAGGCGCGCGCCGCGCCTATCCGGTTCCGCTGACGCCACGCACAACTCAAGGGCCGTGAGTGCGGCGCGGGCGTCGCCCTGAGAGACCATGGCGAGGTAGTCGAGAACGTCCTCCGCGACCACGGGCTTGAGCGGCGCGAGGCCTTGTTTCGAAGCCATTGCGCGATTCATCACCGTCTTGACTTCGTCCGGGCCAAGCTGGCTGAGCACGTACACCCGGCAGCGCGACAGCAGCGGTGCGATGACCTCGAACGAGGGGTTCTCGGTGGTGGCGCCGACGAGGATGATTCCGCCGGACTCGACGTGGGGCAGGAAGGCATCCTGCTGGGCCTTGTTGAATCGGTGGATTTCGTCAACGAAGAGAATGGTGCGACGGCTGTGCATCGAACGCTCGAACTCGGCCCGCCTGGTGATCTCCCGGACCTCAGCGACCGAGGAAGTCACGGCGGAGAGCTGGATGAAGATGGCCTTGGTGTAGTGGGCAATTGCCAGGGCTAGCGTGGTCTTGCCCGAGCCGGGCGGGCCCCAGAGAATCATCGAGTGGAGCTCGCCCTTCTCGATCATCCTTCGGAGCGGCTTGTCTTTGCCGAGCAGGTGGTCCTGGCCGACGATTTCGTCGAGCGTCGCCGGACGCATGCGGTCGGCCAGAGGACTGGCAGGCTGCGCATCAGCGAGGGGAGAGGGAAGCTCGACGCTCGGCAAAGCGGGGACAGTCCCTGGAAGTCGCACAGGGCCCTGCGAAGGGACAGTCCCCGTTTTGCCTGAGGCTTGCGGCTTGAGGCTCTTTCTTGCCACGGGGTATTATAGAGCAGTTCGCGGGAAAGAGAAGTGCTTGCGGGCTAGGCGGGCTGAATGCTGGACAGAATCTCTATCGCGGTCTGTTTGTCGATGGGCTCGTTGGCGTCGCCGCAGCGGGGCGAGAGGACGCAGGCCGGGCAGCCGTTCTCACAGCCGCACTGAACCACGAGGTCGCGGGTCACGCGGCTGAGGCGGTCGAACTCAGAGTAGAGCTTCTCCGAAATCCCGATGCCGTGTTCGTACCCGTCATAGATGAGAATCGTCGGCAGGCGCGTGTCAGGGAAGTATGGATAGCTGCCGCCGCCGATGTCGAGCGGGTCGCACATCGCGACCAGCGGGGCCAGCGCAATCAGCGCGTGCTCGGCGGCGTGAAGCCCGCCGGCAGAGAGAGGAGAGAGGAGAGAGGAGGGAGGAGGTGAAGAGAAGACAAGCCAGATGCCGACGGTCGGGAACTTGACCGGAGGGAGGCTGAGCGGGTGAGTGGAAATGAGCTGGTCGTACTTCTTGACCCGGAAGCCGGTATGGGTCGCAGTCACCTCGAGCCGGCCGAGGTTGAGCGTGATGCCGGGGTTCAGGCGGCGCTGCTTCTGAGTTTCCAGCAGGCGCATCTCTTCGCGGGTGATGACCTGCGTGTGGAAGTCGACGTCCTTCCGCTCGACTTCGGCGCGCTGCTGTTCGAGGTCGAGGGTCTTGACCAGGTAGGTTTCGCCCTGGTGGAGCAGTACCGCGCCGGGAAAGGCTTCGCGGAGTGCGCGGGTCTTGTCCATGGTTTCGATGACCCGGCCGTCCGCCACGATCTCGATTGCGCTCTCCTCGATTGCCTCCAGCGCGACTTCCCCCTGAGGGCGGGTTCGACCCGCGTATATCCAGCCGACGGGCGTGGGGCGCAGGAGGAGTTCTTCCTCCAGCTCCTTCACCGCTTGTAGTTTGTGGTTTGTAGTTTCTGGTTTCTGGGTTGTGGCCTCTGCGTCATTCACTTCTTCCTTGCGCAAAGGTAGTTCGGACGCGGCGCAGGCCATGTGGCCTTTGATGATGTACGGGTTGGCGAGGTCGATGACTGCGGCTTCGAATCCGCGTTCGAGAATGAGGGCCGGGTTGCGCAGGAGGTACTGGTTGAGCGCGTCCGCGTAACCGATGAACACGACCACCGAGTCCTGCAGCTTGCGCCCGGCGCGGCCGGCCTGCTGCCAGAACGAGGCGAATGAGCCGGGGAAACCGGCGATGACGATGCAGTCGAGGCTGCCGATGTCGATGCCGAGTTCCAGCGCGTCGGTGGATACGACTCCGCGCAGCGCGCCGGAGGAGAGGTCGGCTTCGATTGCACGCCGGTCCTCCGGAACATACCCGGCCCGGTATGGCGATACGGCCAGCTCCGGTGTGTGTTCTTTCACCCAGCGCGAGATGAGCTCAGCCAGGCGCCGCGACGGTACAAAGCAGACCGTCTGGAACCCGGATTTGGCAAAGTGAGCGACAAGCTGCTGGGTCTGGACGTGGATGGACGTTTCGGCGTTGGCCAGCGGGTTCCAGAACACGAGGTAGGTCCGGCCGCGCGGGGCGCCGTCGTCGCCGACGTGGACGAACTCCTTGCCGGTCAGCTTCTCGGCCAGCTCTTGGGGGTTGGCAATCGAGGCTGAGGCGAGGAAGAACTGCGGGTCGGAGCCGTGATATGCGCAGATGCGACGGAACCGGCGGATGAGCTGAGCGACGTTTGAGCCGAACACGCCGCGGTAGGTGTGCGCCTCGTCGATGATGCAATAGCGCAGGTTGCGGTAGAACGATTGCCACTGGTAGTGGTAGGGGAGAATCTGGTGCAGTTCGTAGGGATTGGAGAGAACGATGCGGGAGCGCTGGCGGATGCGCGGGCGTTTATCTGCTGGAGTATCACCATCGTAGACCGCCGGGTGTAGCTCAAGCGCAAGTCCAAGCTCAAACTCCTTGAGTACCTTGAGCTGGTCTTGGGTCACCGCTTTCATCGGGTAGAGGTAGAGCGCGGTGGCCGCAGCGGCGGGGACACGTCCACGGAGCGGCTGCGTCGGACTCGCCGCGGGTGTGTCCCCGTTCTTGAGCATGGTCTCGAACACGGGCAGGTTGAAGGCAAGCGTCTTGCCGGACGCTGTCGCGGTAGTGATGATGACGTTCCTGCCGGCGCGGGCGTGCTTCAGCAGCCCGACCTGGTGGCTGTAGAGCCTGGGAATGCCGAGCCGCCGGACAAGGCTTGCGAGCGGATCGGGCAGCGGCGGGTCGGGCTCGGCATAGGTCGGCGCACGCGAGGGCAGCGGCTCGATGTCGGTGATCTGGCCCGAGTACCAGCGCTGCCGCCGCAGGTCGTCGAGGGTCGAGAGAATGTCAGACAAGGCTTCGGGAGTTACCAGGTACCAGTGACCAGTGTCCAGTTGGAGGAGGGGCGTCTTCCGCACTGGAAACTGGAATCCGGCAACTGGTCACTCGCTCCGCGTCCAGTGTTCCACCAGCGAGGAGAAGACGTTTATCAAGCTGATGACGTCCTGACGGTTGTGGTCGACTATCGGCTTGAGGAAGCCGGCATTGCCGGTGCGCAGGTACTCGTAGTAGAACTCCGGCACGAGTTCGCCCGGCAGGTCGGTTTCCCGACTGAGGCCGAGGATTGTCTCTTCGATTGAGCGCAGCGAGACGGACGAAAGCGGGGGCAGTCCCTCAGGGTCGCAAGTCGGGGACAGGCCCGCGGAGCGCCTGCGTCGGACTCGGCGCGGGTCTGTCCCCACGTCGCTTCGGGACAGTCCCTGTTTTCCCCAGGCACGGCGCGAGAAGTGGAGCAGGTCGAAGTGCACCTTGGGGGGGCTGAGTTTGATGCCGTAGTAGGCTGACCGGCCGGTGAGGAAAGGCAGGTCGAATGACTTGCCGTTGTACGTGACCATCACCTCGTGCGCGCCGACCTGCTGGTTCACCTCGACGAGCAAGGCCAGTTCATCGGGGAAGTCGCGGACAACGTACTGCTCGACAACGATCGTGTTGTCGGGTTTGAGGCGGGCGAGCCCGGCAACAACGAGCGGCTGGCCGGCAAACAAGCCCATCGTCTCAAGGTCGAGGAAGAGGAAGTCGGAGTCCGCGTGCAGCCCGGACAGGCCGAGAACCGTGGGATGAGACTTGGAGAGACGTGTACCGATGACTTTGGCCAGTTCCTCAGTGCTGCCCGCTTCGAGCAGCTCGCGGATGCGCTTGGACTCGCCGCAGAACCGGGGATGGTCTTCGAGGTCGGCAAGCGTCTTGAAGCCCTGCTCTTCCAGCCGTGTGCGCGTCCGGCTACGGATACCGCGAACCAGCTCGACCGAGCCGAGCAGGTCCTGACGAGTCTTGTCGGCATCGCCGCGATGGAGGGCTCCCCGCGCAGTCGCGGTCAGGCGGTAGCAGGAACCGTAGTCGTTCTCAACGACATCACCGGGCATGACCTTCTCGAACGGAAGACCCTCGTAGTCACGCCGCAACTGCTCCCGGAAAGCCCCTACGGTTTCCGGTCGTCCGTCAAAGTCGGGGTCGATGTCCGGTTCGTACCTGTCCGGGTCAAACGAGCGCACGGACAGATTATCCGCAAAACGGACAGAGGGATAAAGGGATCAAGGGATCGAGTGTCTGAGAAGCCACCAGCAGCGGCGCGGGCCAAGGCCGCGAACCTCGACTGAGGCAGGCTGGAATCCAGAGGCAGTCAGGAGTTTGTCATCCAGCGGCGGGCACAGCGGGTTGTTGTCGATGAGCAGTGCGTTCGAGGAGACGCGAAGCAGTTCCTGAAGTACCAGTTTCCAGTGACCAGTTTCCAGTGAGGGGAGAGAACCAATGACAGCGAGGTCAACGGAGTGGTCAGGTAAGGGGATAGGGGCCAGGGACTGGGGATTAGGGGAAGAAGCTGCGGAGCTGAGGAGGCGGAAGCGGCGGACCTTCTCGAGGGCGGCCTTGCGTTCGATGTAGCGGGCGATGGCTTCGCTGGGCTCCAAGACATACACGCCGGCGGACTTGCGGCAGCGGCACATCGTGACAGTCGTTCCGTCGCCTGCCAGAAGGAATCGGGTCTGCCAGAGCTTGAACTGCCTCGTGACAATCGAGAAGTCCCAGTCGTGCCAGGGCAGCGCGTCGTACAGTGGCGGGGCCTTGGCGCGGAGCAGGTCGTAGGCGAAGGCGTGCACGAGTCGAGACTGGGCGGCGGTGATGTCGGCCAGGGCAACGGGCGATTGCAGATTGCAGATTGCAGATTGCAGATTGGCGGAGCCACGGAGGTGCAAAAGAATGTCGGGCGTGTTGTTGAGGGCGAGGGCCAAGTCGGTCAATAGTGAATTGTGAATAGTGAATTGTGAAAGCGGGGCCTCGGGATCGAGGAGCAGGAAGTCGTCGAAGCAGAGGTGGCCCAGACGGACCAGTGCAGATTTCAGATTGTAGATTGCAGATTGCAGATTGGCGGAGGCGGCCATCGGCCGGAGTCAGAAGCCGCGGTTTGGAGTGCGGGAGCGTAGCTCCCGCCTTGTCCGGCCGGAAGCTCTGCTTCCGGCGCTGAAAGCGGCAGCTTGTCGCTGCCGCAATCCAAAGCCGAGGGGCCTGCGCATCGGCTCCTACGAGCTGCTGATGAGTTCTTTGATGCGCTCGAGCGCCTTCGCGATGTTCTTGACCGAGTTGGCATAGCTGAAGCGGAGGAAGCCGTCGCCGTACTTGCCGAAGCAGGTGCCGGCGAGGCAGGCCACGCCTTTCTCTTCGAGCAGCCGGTGCGCGAGGACTTCGCAGTCGATGCCGGTTCCCTCGACGTTCGGGAAGGCGTAGAACGCACCGAACGGGAGCTTGCAGCGGAATCCCGGTATCTCCGCCAGGCCTTTGACGATGACGTCGCGCCGCTTGCGAAACTCGGCGACCATCCGGTCGACTTCATCGTGCGGGCCGGTCAGGGCATCGATACAGGCGCGCTGGCTGAAGGTCGAGGTGCAGGAGTTCATGTTGGTCTGGATGCGGGCGAGCTTCTCGGCCATCTGTACCGGCATGATGCCGTAGCCGACGCGCCACCCGGTCATCGCGAAGGTTTTTGAGAACCCGTCGAGGATTATCAGCCGTTCGTGGATTTCGGGGAACTGGCTGATGGACTCGAACTTGCCCTCGTAGAGTATCTCGGAGTAGATCTCGTCGGCCAGGACCCAGATGTTGTGTTTGACCGCCGTCTCCGCAATCAGGCGCAGGTCCTCGCGGGTGAGCACGCCGCCGGTTGGGTTCTGGGGCGAGTTGATGATGATGAGCTTGGTGCGCGGACTGACCATTGACGCGATTTCCTCGGCGTCCAGCCGGAAGTCGCGTTCCTCACGGAGTCGGACCGGCACCGGCGTGCCTTCCATGTAGTTGATGAGCGATTCGTATATGGGGAAGCCGGGATTGGGGTAGATTACCTCATCGCCCTCTTCGACCATGGCCATGATGGCGAATGCCATCACTGGTTTGCCGCCGGGCGTGATTACGACCTGGTCGGGGTTCACGTGGACGCCGCGCAGTCGTTCGGAGTACTTGGCCACTGCTGCGCGCAGCTCGGGCAGACCGGCCGAGGGGCCATAGTGGGTATAGCCTTCATCAAGCGCCTTCTTGGCCGCCTCGCGGATGTGCCCCGGGGTGTCGAAGTCCGGCTCGCCGATCTCGAGGTGGACCACGTCCATTTTGCATTCGAGGGCCTTGGCGCGGCAGAGGCAGTCGAAGGCCGTCTCGGTTCCGAGGCGGCTCATCCGGTCTGCGAGTCTCATTCAGTTCTCCTGTTACTCAGCAGCGGGCTTGGCCTTCTTCGCCGAAGGCTTCTTCGGCGCGGCCGGCTTCTTCGCCGCCGGCTTGGCAGCCTTGGGCTTGGCCTTGCGGGACTGCGTGAAATCGTACAGCTCCTTGGCCTTGGCCGCCACGTGTTCGCCCGAGACCTCGAACTCCCACATCAGTTCCCAGGGCTGGCCGGATTCACCGAACCGGTCTTTGACGCCGATTGAGCCGAACGCAACCGGTTGGCCGTACAATTGGGGCGCGACGTGGAGCGCGTGCGACACCCAGTTGGCGAGGCCGCCGATTTGATGCTCCTCGGCAGTGACGATGATGCCGGTCTCAAGCGCCGCCTGCACCAGCGCCGCAGGGCTGAACGGCTTCAGCGTGTGCATGTTGATGATTCGGGTCTCGATGCCGAAGTCTTCCTTCAGAATCCAGGCGGCGCGCAGCGCTTCCGGCACCATCGGGCCGCAGGCGACGATGGTCAGTCTTTCGTTCTCGCCTTTGTAGTCAGTGGCGAGTTTGACCTCAAAGGCGTCGATGAAGTTCGGTTGCTCGCCACGGTAGCGATAGACGTTCGGCACGCCCCACACGAAGGGCGTGTCCGTTCGGGTGATGACCGGCGTGGCCTCGCGGGCAAAGCGGAGGTACTTCGGGCCTTTGAGCTGGAAGAGCATGTGTGCCGTTGCGCGTTGCGTTTCCAGCGCGTCGCACGGAACCGATACCTGCATATTGGGCAGGCCGCAAATCTGGAACAGGTCTTCAAGCGCCTGGTGGGTGGCGCCGTCCGGGCCGACCGAGACGCCGCCGTGCGCGCCGACAATCAGGACGTCGAAGTTGCCGTAGCAGACCGTGGTGCGAATCTGGTCGAGGTTGCGGCCGGCGGCGAACACGCCGTAGGTACCGAAGATGGGCAGCTTGCCTTCCTTGGCAAGGCCGCCGGCAAGCGCAGTTCCCGACTGCTCGGCGATGCCGACCGATATCCAGCGCTCGCAGCGTTCCGCGTCGCACTCGAAGAACTTGGAGATGGCAATCGAGCCGGAGATATCGGCGCCGATTGCCACGGTGCGTTTGTCCGCACCGGCCTCGGCCAGCGCGTCACCGAAGCCGACGCGGGTTGACTTCATCTCGACTTTCATCGCCGGCTGCCTGTTCCAGAAGTAATCCTTGCTGAACTTCGGCACCTTCTCCATCAGCTTGGCAGTGACTTCGGTCTGGTAGTCGGCGGCCTTCTTGAGCAGTCTCTCGTACTCGATGCGGAAGTCGAGGTTGAGCTGCTTCAGGCCCTGCACCAGTTGTTCCTTGTTCGGAGCCCTGCCGTGCCAGCCGGCCTGGTTCTCCATGAAGTCAACGCCTTTGCCCTTGGTCGTGTTGGCGACGATGACGGTGGGTTGGCCTTTGGTCTGGGCCGCCTTCTCAAATGCCTTGAGAATCTGCTGCATGTTGTGGCCGTCAATCTCGATGACGTGCCAGCCGAAGGCGCGGTACTTGTCGGTAATCGGGTCGATGTTCATCACTTCCTTGACCGGGCCGTCAATCTGGAGGCGGTTGCGGTCAAGGATGCAGCAGAGGTTGTCGAGACCCCACGCGCCCGCTTCCATGGCTGCTTCCCACATCTGGCCTTCCTGGTGTTCGCCGTCGCCGGTCAGGCAGTAGACACGGTAGTCTTTCTTGTCCATCCGGCCGGCGCGGGCAATGCCGGCGGCGACCGACAGACCTTGGCCGAGCGACCCGGACGAGACTTCGACCCCGGGCAGCTTGAGCCAGTGAGGGTGGCCCTGGAATGGAGAATAGAGCTTGCGCAGCAGAACTACTTCCTCAATCGGGAAATAGCCCGAAATCCCCAGGCCGAGATAGAGCGAGGGAGCCTTGTGTCCGGCGGACCAGATAATCCGGTCCCGGTCCGGCCAGTCCGGGTTCTGCGGGTCGTGTTTCGCCACCGCCAGGTAGAGCGCGGCGGTGATGTCCATTATCGATAGCGTGCCACCGGCATGACCGGAACCGGCGGCGCAGAGCGCAACCAGGTCATACCCGCGCATCATGTTGGCGGCCTGAACCAGCTCGCCCAGCCCGGCGGCCTTGCCGTGAGTGCCGGCCTTGGAGTCAACTATTGGCATTATGCCTCCGTTCCTTCAGGCAAATGGTGAATTGAGGATAGTGAACAGCAAAATGCGGATTCGGGTTCCACAATTCTCAATTCCCTATTCACCATTCCTGGTTCCTGGAATCTTCTGGTAGTCATCGTAGAACTTCTTGATGCCGGCGTCGGTGAGCGGGTGCTTCGTCATTTTCACCAGGATGTCGTAGGGTATGGTTGCGACGTGGCAGCCGGCGCGGATCGACTCGATGACGTGCAGCGGGTGACGGATGCTCGCGGAAATCACCTCGGTGTCGAACCCGTAGTCGTCGATCATCGCAACGATGTCGTGAATCAACTCCATCCCGTCGTGCGAGATGTCGTCGAGCCGGCCCACGAAGGGCGAGACGAACGTCGCGCCGGCGCGGGCGGCGAGCAGGGCCTGGTTCATCGAGAAGACCAGAGTGACGTTGGTCTTGATCTCGCGCTCGGACAGGCCGCGAACGGCCTTCAGACCTTCCACCGTCATCGGAATCTTGATGGTCACCTTGGACTGGTCGAGTCTGGCCCAGTCCAGACCTTCCTTGATCATGCCGGCCGAGTCGCTCGCAATGGCCTCAACCGACACCGAGCCATCGATGACGCTCAGGATGTCCTGCACGCACTCCTTGAATGGCCGGCCGGTCTTGCAGACGAGGGATGGGTTGGTGGTGCAGCCGTCGAGAATGCCCCAACTGGCCACTTCGCGTATTTCCTTGATGTCAGCCGAGTCGATGAAGATCTTCAAATCTGCCTCCCCTTGAACCCGCAACCGCCGCGACGCTCACAGACCGGCTCAAAACCGGCTGGAACTTCTGCGGCCCGGGCTCGAACGTTAGCTGAGAATGACTGATGAATCGGCAATAGCGGCCTCTGCGGATTGCCAGTATAACGAACCCCGGCCGGTCAGGCAAGAGGAAGATACAGGCCGGGAAACCGGGACCCGGCGGCTACATGCCCAGGTCGGTCTGGCTCTTGCGTTGCTCGAGCAGGGAATCGAGCATTCGCTTCCGGTATTCGGAGCGCGCGGCATCTTCGAGTTCGGCGAGCAGGTTCCGGCACGCGTTCATGCCGCCGTTGTCGGCCGCCTGCTCGTAGAGCCTGAGGGCCTGCTCGGTATTGACCCGGGCCAGCTCGATGTCGCCCTGTTCGGCGCGGATGCAGGCGATGTCGAACAGCGCCGATGCTTCCTCGCCGATGATTCCACCTTCGTGTGCCGATGCGATGGCTTCGAGCAGCCAGTGCGTGGCGCTATCGAGTTGGTCGCGCCTGAGCCAGGTAAGTGCCAGGCTGTGCAGCGCCCAAGTCGCTGTGACCGGGTCGTTCGCCGCGCGGCTGACGGCAACGCAGCTCTCGTACAAGACCTGGGCCGAGTCGTAGTGCCTGAGCATTCCCTGCAGTGAAGCCAGGCAGTTCAATGCCTCCGCCTCGCTTCTGCGGTCGCCGGTAGCCCGGGCCTGGGCCAGACCTTTCTCCAGCAAGACCCGGCCGCTGTCGACGTCGCCGAGCTGCCGGACTCGGAACGAGCCCTGCTCGATCAGACCACCCTTCATCCGTCGCGGCCGCCGCAGACTGCGATTGAGGGCGGTGGCGAGGTTCGCATAGTGGCGGGCCGACTCAGGCATGTCCTTGTAGTCGAAGATGCCGCTGATGTTCTGGTAGCTGGCGACCATCCTTTGCAGTGCCCCGCCCTTCTCGGCGATGCGCAGTGCCTCGCGATAGCAGAAGAGGGCCGAATCGTGCATACCGGCGGCGATGTAGGAGTTGCCGGCAAGGTTGAGCTTCATCGCCAGGTCGTTGGCTCGCACGTCCGTGATGCCGGCCGCGGCAGCTCTTCGGGGTTTTCCGAACTCGCGGTCCAGCCGCCACAGGCCCAGGGTCAGTGCGACTGCGCTGAATACGACCAGCGCAGCGAGGATGACGACAACTGCAACCCAGGGTTTGACTCGACGCCTCGCGCCGGCCGGTTCTTCCATGTCGGAATTCTAGCGCGAGAACGACGGCTGGCAAGCCGCTTCTCGGTTTGGTGCACTTGTTGCCGGGTATTGACTTGCCCGACAGCGTGGGAATAATTGAGTAATCCGTGAAGGCTCGAGTGCCATAGAAGAGAGGAGACCTGAATGGCTGATGTTAGTGCTGCCCCGGCTGCGGGCAAGAACAAGATAACCGCTCTGCTGCTATGCATATTCCTGGGCGGCCTGGGAGTGCATCGGTTCTACGTCGGCAAGATCGGGACCGGCATCGTTTGGCTCCTGACCGGCGGGGTGTTCGGAATCGGCTGGATCATCGACATCATCATGATCGCCGTCGGCAAGTTCAAGGACAAGCAGGGCAACATCCTGGCCTGATTCGGACGTCCTCTGACTCTCGGCCGCTGCCCCGCGCAGCGGCCGATGCACTTTCGTCGTCGGAAAAGGCGAGTAGTGCAGGAAGCACGAGCGGAGTTCCATGCGACAGACCAGGCAGCAGACCAGACGATATCGGGAGTAGCTCGGGAAGTTGCTTACCGGGCAATCCGGCAAGCGGCTTTCCAGGCAGACTGGGGAGCAACGGCGAGAACTGCTCTGGCCGCAACCTGCGGAGCGCAGTGCGGAGCAACCGGGAGAGCAACCGAACCAGTAACGGCCCAGACAACTGCCCGAGCAACCTGAGGAACAACGGGCCGGGCAACGGGCGGAGCAATCTGGAAGATTATCGGCAGAGCAGCTTGGGCCGCAGCTTCCCGATCAACCCGGCCCGCAACTTGGGTGACTACCTGGGGGACGACGGAGGGGAGTTTCAGAAAGGGCGAATAAAGGGTTGCATCTGAAGAAGTTAGGGCACTTCGGGACCGTGTCGGTCTGTATCCTATCACTAAACTTTGGGCTCGGACGCCAGCCCGCCCGATAACGAGCGTCGCGCTCGAACGCAATCCGCATGTAACGACCGCCTGTCAGTCCACAGATGGCGATTTGACTTGAGTCGGCTTGCTTCTAGAATCACTGGCAACAATGAAGCGCGAATGAGCGTGCGATGAAAACGTTCGGACTGCGAGAGGAGGGCGTGTGAGGGTATTGGGGTTGGTGCTGGTGATGGTCGCGTCTGTCATGGCCGGAGTGCAGCCGTACGGCCCGGAAACGTGGTTTGAGCAAGACCCAACCCCGATTCCCATCGGGGAAGGACGAAGCTCGAAGTCCGAATACCGAATACCGGCAGAGTCAATCGGCAATCCGCTGGACTACGCCGCGGCGCGCATCGGGCTCGACGCGCGGAACGTCGAGTTGCCGCGCGGCTGGGAAGGCGGCTACCGCTACTGCTGTCGTTTTCCCATCATCGACTATGTCTCCAATCGTCCGCTGTACATGAAGCAGTGGGCGGAGGATTTCTCGGCCTCGGTCGTGACCGGCCAGCGCCTCGGCGGAGTGAGCGGCGTCACTCCAGTCGCAGCTGATGTCCTCGTGTCGGACCAGCGCTCGAGTCAGGGGATTCAGCGTCTCAATGTCGAGACCTTTGTATACCTCGACGGACATCTCGGCCGTTGGCTCTCGTGGAAGCACTTGCGCGCCTTCACTGCTTTGTACTGCGCCATCGTGCAGGCAGATGCCGCACTCGGCCGAGCCAAGGGCGGGCTTACGAAGGACGACACTGCGTTTTTCCGAGCAAACCCAGGGTACTACTTGGCGCCTGACGGCAAGCGGATGACAGACCTGACCGGGAACACTGATGGTCAGATGGAGTTCATCGCTCGGGCCCGCCGATTTCCGTGTTACGAGCCGGTCATCCGCTCAGAGACACTCGCAGCCGCGGTTCACGCGTACGTCGTGGAAGTGCAGCGTCTCGGCCCGGACCGCCTGCTGCGGCCCGGGGCCAAGGCCGACACGGTTGTCGAATTCGACAGCCCCATTGGTCCGATTGTCATGTCCGGGTTCGGCGCGGATACGCTGCACACCGATGCGGCACTACAGGTAGATCTGGGCGGAGATGACGTCTACCTCAACAACGCCGGTGCGACGTCGTTTGACCGGCCGGTCAGTGTCTGTTTGGATCTGGCTGGTAACGACCGGTACGAGGCGCCAGAATCCAACTACGTGCAGGGGTTTGGTTTCCTTGGTATTGGCATGCTTGTTGATGTGGCCGGCAATGACGTGTATGAGGCGAAGCACTTCTCACAAGGTGTGGGTATCATGGGTGTAGGCGTGCTGTGGGACAAGGCGGGCGATGATACCTTCAGTGCTCATACGTTCTGCCAGGGCGCGGGTATGTTCGGGCTGGGGATGATATTGGACGATGCGGGCGACGACGTATACGATTGCGCATCAAACGGCCAGGGTTCGGCCACCACGCTCGGGCTCGGTGTTCTGTCGGACCTCGAGGGGAACGACAAGTACCGGCTTGCGTGCGATCCTACCAAGGACGCGATGGGCGGAATCCCGGGCTACGGCCAGGGCGGGGCGCTGTCATTCCGCGCGTATCCGTGGGAGAAGAAGCTGGTCGCCTATGGCGGTGTCGGGATGCTTGTGGATGACAAGGGCAACGATACGTACACGAGCAAGGGCTGGAATTGTCAGGGCGGCAGCTACATCATGTCCTTGGGTGTGCTCGTGGACAACGAGGGCGACGACCACTACGACTGCGGCACGGGTCAAGGTTCCGGCATCCACGTCACCAACGCGATTCTGATAGACAAGAAGGGTGATGATGTCTACGAGGGCGGGTTCCGCGCCGGCGGGTCTGGTAGTGACCGGTCGCCGGGGTTCCTGATTGACTACGAGGGGAACGACACCTACAAATCGGCGACGTCCTCCTATGGCACTGCGTGCAAGCCCTTCGCGTACTCGCTGTTCATTGACTACAAGGGCGACGACAAGTACATCTGCGATAAGCCGAAGGGGCCGGTGCTGATGAACGACTGGCACAGCTTCGGTGGGGTCTGGCCCGAGTCAGACCCGAACGCATGGCCGCATGCCATCTGCCTCGACCTTGGTGGCAGAGACGACTATCAAGTGCGCAACCGGGCCAACAACTCCGAGACCCACAGTTTCGGCCACGGCATCCATCTGGATATGGAATGGAAGGGCGGCGATGTCATCGGCAGAGTTGGTCCGCTCAAACTTGGTCACCTTCTGATCACACCCGGCTCTTCTAGCAGCAGAGGGTGGTTCAATATGCTCTTCCGCTACGGGGGCGACCCTTTCGAGCGGTTCTGGGGCGTGGGCAAGGTTCTTGACTCAGGCACAGTGATGCTGCGTGAAGCAGCCAGTGTCGTCGCCTCGGGTTTGTCCTCCACGCGCGACGCCTTGGAGTGCATACACCATTGGTTCATCAGGGGCGAGATTGCGGAGAAGGAACTGCCGTACGTGCTCAGGCTGCTGAAGGTGCGGGACCCGGAGGTGCGGCTCACGATCGCCGATGACCTTGGTTTGTGGAAGATGGCGAAGGCTGAGAGTGCACTGATAGAGGTCGCCGAGAACGACAGCAACGCGCAGGTGCGGAGGTTCGCCTTGCGGTCACTCATCAGGCTGGAGTCGGCCAAGGCGCTGCCGCTGGCGTGTCGGCTTGCGGGCAACGACACGTCGGAGGATGTGCGTAGGATGGCTGTGAACCTCATCGGCAAGGTCAGGCCGAGCGGTGAGGTGCTGCCGCTGCTGTCGAACGTGCTGGAGAACGATAAGGCGTCTTCGGTGCGATGTGCAGCAGCCGACGCCATTGGGAACATCGGCGAGCCAGCAGGAGTCGAGCCCCTGCGCAAGGCGGTGCGGGACATGACCGCGAAAACGGGTCAGGCGAAGACAGCGAAAACTGGGGACAGTCCCTCGGAGCGCTTGCGTCGAACTCAGCGCGGGACAGTCCCCGTTTTCACTGACGTCTATCTGCAGCGTGCCTGTGCCCGGGCGCTGTGCGCTCTGTATCAGGTCGAGGGCATTGACCTGCTCATTAGGTCCATGTCCTTCCCTTCAATTGACGCGTTCTACAACTATGACCGGAACGTGCCGAACTACATTTCGACCTTTGCCGGGTTCGACTTGCCGGATTCGGAGCGCTACGTGCAGGCAAAGTGGCAGGCGTGGTTCGACACCCACCGCGACAGCATCAACATCAAGTTCAACGCTGATGCGTACAAGGCGTGGACCAGCCTGAGCGATTCTCTGCGCGACGTGCCGGACACGGCCCAGATTCCACGCTATGAGGGGTTCCTTAGACGTTTCCCGACGTACGAGCGGGCGAAGAAGGAGCTTGCCGGCAAGCTGAACGGCATCGCGTGGAACCTCGCCACGGAGCCGTTGAAAGCAGGGGACAGTCGCTCGGAGCGCCTGCGTCCAACTCGGCGCGGGACAGTCCCCGTTTTCACCGCCGCGCGGGCCCTGAAGTACGCCTTGCGTGCGGTCGAGCTGTCGGACGACCCGAACATCTGGGACACGCTGATTGAGGCGTATCTTGCGAACGGCAAGAAGGCCGAAGCCCTGCGGGTCTGCAAGGAAGCGCTGGCCAAGCACCCTGATGAGCAGGTGCTCAAGAACAGGCTGGCGCAGTTGGAAAGGAAGTGACATGAAGGCCAGGGTCAGAAGGCAGAAGGCGGGATTGACGGGCGGAAACAGGGGACAGTCCCTCGGAGCGCCTGCGTCCGACTCGGCGCGGTACAGTCCCCGTTTTCGCAGAGGGCAGAAGGTGGAGAAGTCAGCCGACCCGAGGGAGTTGGTCGCGGCTATCAAGCGAGACCTCGCCGCCGCGGCCGACCCGGAGTACCGGGAGTCGGTTCAGCGGTTCTTCAAGGAACCGATTGATGTCTACGGTGTGAGAACTAGTGACGCGCGCAGGATATCGAACGAGTACTTCAAGAAGGTCAGGCATCTGCCCAAGCGGGAGATATTCGAGATATGCGAGTTGCTGCACAATCCCGGTTTGGGACACGATCACCCGCGAAAGCGGGGACAGTCCCTCGGAGCGCGAGGACGCGCGGTACAGTCCCCGTTTTCGCGGTCATGTCCCGCGCCGAGCTACGAGGAACACGGCGTCGCGTTCAGTTGGGCGGGCAGGTTGAACGCGCAGTTCGAGCCAGCCGATTTCCTCGTGCTGGAACGCTGGCTCAGGAACTACGTTTCCAACTGGGCGGCCTGTGATACGCTCTGCGGGGGTCCATTCGGCGATTTCCTCATAAGGTTCCCGAAGTTCCTGCCCACGGTCCGGAAGTGGGCGAAGTCGGAGAACCGGTGGCTGAGGAGGGCCTCTGCCGTTACGCTGATTCCCGCGCTCAAGACGGAACCGGAGATTCACCACCAAGGCACCAAGGCACAAAGAGGCACGGGCAGGGGTGAAGTGCCAGAAGCTGGAACCCGGAGCAGGTATGTGTCGCAGGCGTACCAGACGGCAGACATCCTGCTGTTGGACGAGGACGACATGGTGCAGAAGGGGTATGGCTGGATGCTGAAGGAGCTGGCCAACAGGCGGCCGCGCGAGGTCTTCGAGTTCGTGCTGGCGCGCAGGGACCGGATGCCACGCACCGCGTTGCGCTACGCCATCGAGAAGATGCCGGCAGCGTGGAAGAAGCAGGCAATGGCGAGGTAGTTCTGTGACGAAAGGGGCAAATGATGTCAGGTGAGTTTGATGCGAAGGCCGCGAGTCTGGCCGGGCTCGTCGAGTATCAGGCAGGCGCGGTGGTCAGCCGCGAGGTGGTGAAAAAGCCGACCGGAACCGTGACCGTGTTTGCGTTCGACGCCGGGCAGGGCCTGTCCGAGCATACGGCGCCGTTCGACGCGCTGGTGTACCTGCTCGACGGCGAGGCCGAGATTACGATTGGCGGCAAGCCGGTTGCTGCGAAGGCTGGAGACATGGTCGTGATGCCGGCGAACGTGCCGCATGCGCTTAAGGCGGTTGAACGCTTCAAGATGCTGCTGGTTATGATACGAGGCTAGCTGCACCATTGCCCGCCGGCATACGAGGGAGGCCGGGCAGGCGCGATTTCCCCTGCACCGGTTTCGGTCAAGCTTGAACGCGGCCCGGGTCACGTCATACTCGATAAGGTCATGATGAGTTCGGCCCTGCTGCTACTTGTGCTTGCGGACCCCTGGCTCTCTCCGTTCGAGCGCTACCTCCCGCGCACCCGTGACCTGCATCCGTATGTCTCAGTCGGTACCGGCCTGCAGTACAACGTGCCGATGCCCATCGTCATCCGGCAGGCAGGGCAGCCGGACATCAGACTGACCGCGCGCTTCAGCACGCGGCCGTTCGTCGACGTGCCGTACTATGACATCAAGGTTGGGGTCGTGCGGAAGCTATGGGCCTACGAATTGGAGCTCGTTCATCACAAGCTTTACCTCGACAACCGGCCACCCGAGGTCGATACCTTCGAGATTACCCACGGTTACAACCCGATTCTGCTGAACGTGGCCCGCCAGCAATGGGGTGTCGCGTTCCGTGCCGGCGCCGGGATTCTGCTAGCGTATCCTCACTCCACGGTTCGCAGGCTGCGGTTTCCCGAGACCGGCGGAATCCTGGGATGGTACGTTTCCGGGCCTGCGGCGCAGTTCAGCGTCAGTAAGTGGTTTGACCTCAACCGCCAGCTCTTTGCCGGGTTGGAGGGTAAGCTCGTCGGCGCGTGGGCACGCGTGCCGATAGTCAATGGCAGCGCCGACGTGCCGAACCTGTCGCTGCACGGGCTGGTGTCGGTCGGCTGGCGGTTCTAGGAAACGCCGAGCGCCGAGTGTCGAACGACGAAGGGCAGGCTACGAGCTTCGGAATCCGAGTTCGGAGCTTGGAGCTTGAGGTTTGGGGCTGACCAGCTAGTCTACAACCAGGCGGGTGGTCGCAAAGCGGCCGCCGGCGTCGAGCCGAAGGACATAGACGCCGGCCGCGGCCGGGACCGGAATCCTGAACGATGAACCGCAGACGTTGAACGACGAGACAAGACGGCCGGAGGCATCGTACACCGACAACGATGAACCATGAACGATGAACGATGAACTTGAGATTCGGACTGAGTTGCGGCAGGGGTTGGGAAAGGCGCTGAGGGTAAGGCGGGGCTCGGGTGGAATTGGACGCTCGGACGTGCCGCTCGGGGGAAAGGCATGCGAACCGAAGTAGGTTTCCCAGTTGCCGGCGTCCGAACTCTGCCAGACAACCAGGCAGGTGTCGCCGCTGACTGCGATTCGTGGTTCCGCCGCGAACTCACGGCCGTTGGTTATGCGGACAGGGTCGGACCACGTACGGCCGGAGTCGTCTGAGGCAGACCCGGCTATGAACCACTCGTCCGCCTCAAGCTCGGTCCATACGCAGAAGAGCCGGCCGCTCCCGGATGCCTTGATGCACGGGGCAAAGCCTACATGGTCTTTGCTGAGGGTCACCGGCTCAGACCAACTGTCGCCGCGGGCCCAGCCGTGTCTGTACGTCGCGGTCCAGTCGTCCGTCTGTATGTTGCGCAGGTCGGAGTAGACAAGGTGGATATCCCCGGTAGCGGCAGCATCGCACTCTATCGACGGCTGGATGGAGAGGCTGGTTGACGGGTTGCATGTAACCATCCTGCTGGTCCAGAACCAGGGTCTGCGTCCGATCCATATGTTGTGGTTGGAGGCGGAGAGCCCGTACTTGCACGGGACCAGGTCCTGCCAGACAACGCGCGCGAAGGTATCGGCCAAGGCTATTGCCGGGAACTGCGGATAGTGGGGTACCCAGGTCGGGAGCCGCTCGGGATCGCCGAACGTCTGGCCGCCGTCGCGGCTGGTCATGACCGTGAGCGCACTGTCGCGCAGGCAGACGACCTCGATGCGCTGGGCGCGCGCCGCAATCGCCGGCCGAGAGGTCACCATGCCCAGGGATTCAATCTCATTCTCCGGTTCCCACGTCCGGCCGGAGTTCGTGCTCCGGCAGGAGTGGAGGGTCCAGATGTACGTTGTCTCCTCCGGCACGTAGCGACAGCAGGTCGCGACGACAAACAGCCCGCTGTCCCCGAAGGTCGCGACGGCCGGGTCCGAGTACTCGACGACATCGCCGTCGGAGTAGAGAACCAGCGCGGGCGCGGACCAGGTGCTGCCGCGGTCGGTACTGCGCGTGTAGCGAATGACCGGCAGCACGTCCGTGTCATCCGAGAAGACGCAGTGAATCGCGTTGGCGTCAGCCGCCAGGTCACAGGCGCGGGTAAGTCCGGCCGAGTTGCTGATGTTGCGCCCGTCGGTCGGCAATCTGGGCGGGCGGGACCCGGTTCTGCCCGGATTCAGTGTGCCCGCTCGGAGCATCGCCGTGAGCGCCCGGCCCCGGGCAAAGGGCATCGGGAATCCTAGCAGGCTCGCGACTGTGGGCGCGATGTCGATCTGGTCGGCCCGGTCGTCGATGACGGTGTCGACCTTCATGTCCGGACCGATTGCCAGAAACAGCACGTGGCGACAGCCGTGGCAAGGGCATCCGTGGCTGAACCAGCCGCCGTGCCGCTCGTCATGCCGGCCGTGGTCGCTGGTGATGATGAGGGTCGTGCTGCCACGATACTGAGGGTCGTTTCTGAGCAGCTTCCACAACTCGAATATCAGTGAGTCGGCCTGGCGGATGCTCGAAAGGTAGCGGCTGGTGTCGCCGGTGTGACCTGCCGCGTCAACCTGGCCCAGCAGAACGTAGCAGAGCGACGGGTGGCTGCGGTCAATGACGGCGCGGGTCGAGTCCCACGTCGCCAGGTCATCCTCAGTTGGCCAAGTGTACACGACCTGGGGAGCGCAGGCATTGCCAAAGCCGGGATAAGTGCTGGTCGGATGCGTCCAGACCAACGGTTTGCCATCCACAAAGACCGCCTTGTCCGCAGGCGCGCCCAGGAACTTGCGGTAGCACTCGCCGATGGTCGGCTCGCGTGGGCGGATGGGCGCCCAGAGGCCGCAGCCGTTGAGCATCAACTGTCGGGCGCCGGTGACGATCGTCGAATGGGCCGAGTTGGTTACCGTGACGCCGGTGTTGTAGAAACTGGTGTAGAGCGTGCCGAGGGGTTTTAGACTATCCCAGATGAAGGGGAGATTGAGGTTTCCGTCCTCAAACCCCTCGGTTGAGCGCAGGCCGTCGATGTTAACGATGAAAACGTTGCGGGTCTGGGAACCGAAAACGGGCACGACCATCAGCAGGGCCGCCACGACCAGCGGCACTGCTGTTCGTATCGGTCGAGTGTGCTGCTGCAAGCCTCAGACCGACCGGCGGAGAGGCTCGGTATTCCCCCGACCGGACGGTCCCTGACCGATTGTAGACAGGCCATCCCCGCTGTCAAGGGCGGCGTTGACAGGGCGGCGTGTGACGTCGGTCGTGGCGGCAGCCACCCGGCAATGCCGGACATGCAGGTCCGAGCAGGTCCAGTAAGGACCGGACGGCAGTTCCAGCCGGGCCCTAGTCTACAACCAGGCGGGCGGTCGCGAAGCGGCCACCCGAGTCCACTCTCAGCAGGTACACGCCGGCCGCAGCCGGGACGGGAACGTTGGACGATGAACCACGAACGACGAACGACGAGACGAAGCGGCCGGTGGCGTCGTAGATGCGGAGCGTGGTCGAGTGGTCAAGCGGGCCAGCGGTCCAGTGCAGGACCGCCGAGCCGCGGCAGGGGTTGGGGAACACGGAGAACGATGGACGATGAACGATGATCGACGGGTTTGTGACGACACCGGTGGATTCCCGTCCGGCGAGTTCGTGAAGATAGAGGAGCTCACGGCATATCTGGTGACGTTCCTGCTCTTCGGGAATCCAGAGCGGCGGGTCGGATACCGTGTAGGTCGTGTTCGCCGGGTTCATCACTGAGTCGTTAATCTGGGTCCAGACCGAGATGCCGGAGCCGCCGTACGCGGTCGACGTAGCGCTGTCGATGAGCGCGATGGCATGGTGGTTGTCCGGTATGCGGTTCGTGTAGTCGGTCGCGGTCTGGATACGCTGGTACGCCGCGGGCACGCTCTTCATGAAGCGGCCCGCCTCCCGCTGCAGCCAGAATGCCTCCGAGTCGACAGGGACCGGCACGTGGCCGCCCGAGTCACTGCTGGTCTGGTAGCGGTCGGACGGCCCTTCCGCGTCCATGAGGAACTTGATACAGGGTTGGTCATGGCGGGCAATCATGCCCGCTGCCATCACGATGCCATAACCGCGTGTGTAGATGCCGAGTTTCGCGGTGTCGACGTACTCCCGGGACGCGAGTTCGAGTATGCACGCCCGCAGGCCATCCTGATGGACGTGGCCGTTGTAGTCCTCGGCGCCGCTGCTCCGGCCCCGACCGTCGGCGTCGAAGTGGAGCACCGCGAATCCGTCCGATGCGACCTGGTCAGCCAGGCCGTTCTGGTCCATCACGGTACCGGGATAGCTCTCCCTGGGTATCAGCACGACTGCCGGCACCTTGCGGTCAGGACCCGCATAGACGGGCCGGTGGATATGGACGTAGAGGCTGCAGCCGGAAGTCGGGTTGGTGACCCAGAGCGTTTCGACCACGACCGCGGACGAATCCGGCGGGTACTGCCAGACTATGGTTTTGGCCGAGTCAACCTCGATGACCCGCTTGCCTGTGGAAATCAAAGTGTGGCCGTTGGCGAGACGCGTTGCCTGGTACGGCATTGGCACCCCGGAGGTAATCGACCAGACGACGGTGCCGGCCGAATCGACTTCGATGACCCGGTTGTTACTGCTGCTGCCTATCAGCGTGTTGCCGTTCGCGAGACGCTGCACGCTACGCGGCCAGGACAGGCCGGTTGTGTGTTGCCAGACAGTCTGACCTGCCGAGTCGACCTCCACCACGATGTTATGCTCGGAGTTGCTCACGAGCGTATTGCCGTTGGCAATCCGGCTGCCGTTGTGCGGTCCGGTGAGATTGGTGTAGCTCCAAACTATGTTGCGGCCGGAGTCGACCTCGATGACGCGGTCATTGTCCCGGTCGGTGATGAGGGTGTTGCCGTTGGCAAGCCGGTAGGCCTCGTTCGGGTAGTCCAGCCCGGCCCGCATCTCCCAGACTACGTCGCCCCGGGCATTGACGTCGAGAACCCGGTTGCTGTCGGTGGCAGTGATGAGCGTGTTCCCTTCGGGAGTGCGGCGGCCGGTATGCGCCCACTTGATGTCGGAGCGGACGTAGGCCCACACCAGGCGTCCGATGCTGTCGACTTCAATCACCCTGGCGTTAGGTTGGTTCATCGAGCCGGCATCGGTGATGATGGTGTTACCGTTGGGGAGGCGCTCGATGCCGCTGGGAAGGTTGCACGGCACGTGCGCAAGCAGGGTCGTTAGAAGCGAGAGAACCACGGGCGCAACGAAGCCAATCCTGAATTGCATTCCATCTCCTTATCGATCACTCTGCGTTTCTATACGGTGTGCGTCGGTATGACGTGCCCTGCAGCATGCGGTAGTGTAGGCGATAGCCATACGGAGCCGAATGCGTCGCGCCAATCTCGACCGGTCGCTTGCCGAGCTTTCAGTTACGTGATTCTAGTCCCATTGCCGTGAGTGTCAACAGGCCATGGCCGAACTGCAGCGGGCACCGCCTATTGACTAGGCCGAGTAGAGGTCGGTGCGGCGGTCGAGGAAGAGGTCGTTGCGGGGCGTGACCTTCTTGTCCAGCGCCTCGGCCGGGTCAATCTCGACGACGAGCAGTTCTTCCGATTCCGGGCCGGCGCGGGCAAGCAGTCTGCCGTCCGGCGTGACGATCTGGCTGCGGCCGTTGAAGGTCAAAGTCCTTTCACCGAGGGTCTCAGAGCCGGTGCGGTTGGCAAGCACCCAGAAGACGCGGTTCTCGACCGCGCGGGTTATCGAGTTCGTGTGGGCGTATTCGAGGACAAGGTTGGACGGGTGGCATATTACCTGGGCGCCGCGCAGGGCCAGGGAGCGGGCGGCTTCGGGAAAGAAATGGTCGAAACACACCAGCATGCCCACTTTCGTGGCATGACCAATGACCAAGTCAGAATGTCGAACGACAGGAGGGAGTTCAAAGACAGGAAAAGGCGAATCGCCCCGGTCGAACAGGTCTTTCTCGTCCACGAAGAGATGAGCCTTGCGGTAGACTGAGAACTGGCCCTGCGGGGTGACCATGACTGCGGAGTTGAAGATGCGCTCGCCGTCTGACTGGGCCATGCCCCAGACAATGGCCGTGTTCCTGTTCCGGCTGAGAGCGGCCATGGCGTCGCAGGTGGGGCCGTTTGGTACCGGCTCAGCGAGACGGATGAGTTCCGGCCGTGACACGAACATGTACCCGGTCGTGCACAGTTCGGGCAGAACCATGAGGTCAGCTTCGACACCGGACAGCGCACGGGCGATGCGGTCGAGGTTCGCTCTGACGTTGCCGTGTTGTGGCGCAAACTGATACAATCCGACTCGCATGGTTCAGGTCCGGGGTTTGAATCCTTCGCCGAGGACCTCGTAGACGTCGGTGATTATTACGAAGGCCTGCGGGTCGGCCTCGCGGACTATCTCCCGTGCCCGCGAAATCTCGCGTTTGGCCATCACCGAGAAGACCATGTCCTTTCTTTCCTGGCTGTAGGCGCCGGTCGCGTTCAACACCGTTGCCCCGCGGTTCATTTTGCCGGTTATCGCCTCGGCGACGGCCTGGGCGGAATCGGATATGATGAACAGGGCACGCGTGTAGCTGAGGCCTTCGAGCACCAGGTCGATTGCCCGGGTCTGGAGGTAGAGGTTGAGATATCCGTAGAGCGCCAGCTCGAACTGGCCGAAGCAGAGGCCGGCCGCGCTGATGACGACGAAGTCAACCACCAGAATCGCGGTGCCGGTTGAAAGGTTGGTGTAGCGACTGAGCACCTGCCCGACGATGTCCGAGCCGCCGGTTGAGCCGCCGCCGCGGAACACGAGCCCGAGCCCGGCACCGAGCAGGATGCCGCCGAAGATGCAGGCCAGAATCGGGTTGTCGGTGGCGGAGCGGATGTGGAAGACGTAGGTGAACCCGTCGATGAGCAGCGACGATACGGCGATGCCGACCAGAGACTTGACGCCGTATGTCCGGCCGAGCGTCTTGATGCCGAGCAGAAACAGCGGGATGTTGATGACCAGGATGGTGAGCCCGACCGGCGTGGAGAAAAAGTAGTTCAGAATCATCGCCACGCCGCCGGCGCCGCCCGGCACGATGTGGTGCGGTATCAGGAACAGGTTGTAGGCCAGGGCCATGACCGCGGAGCCGATGACGATGTAGATGTTCTGGCCGAGTTCGCGCAGGATATGACGCTTCATCGGCAGAGTGTAGCCGGAGCCGGGCCGAGGGTCAACCACGCGGTGCCTCGTGCCCTCTGCGCCGGCGAATCGCGGACGGTGGCGGCCATGCGTTGACCATCGCTCTGTGTCCCCCTATAATCGAATGGTGCAGGCCGTCGCTACCAACCGTCGGGCGTTCCGCGACTACGAGGTATTCGAGAAGCTCGAGGCCGGAATCGAGCTCTTCGGCACCGAGGTGAAGTCGCTGCGGGCCGGTTCTGTTTCTCTCGACGAGGGCTACGCCGCGGTCGAGAACGGCGAGGCGTTCCTGATCGGCGTGACGATTCCGCCTTACGCGCAGGGCAACATCTTCAACCGCGACCCGAAGCGACGGCGCCGGCTGCTGCTCCATCGCGAGGAAATCCAGCGGTTGTTCGGCCGGACGACCTTGCGGGGTTTCACGCTCATACCTTTGCGCATCTACTTCAACGACCGGGGCGTTGCCAAGGTCGAGATCGCTTTGTGCCGCGGCCGGAAGCAGTACGACCGGCGGGAGGAGTTGCGGCAGAAAGCCGCGGAGTGGGACGCCCGTTCCCACGGCGGCGAGGCCGCACGTCCGGCGAGGGTGAGGGTTAGGTGAAACCCGGGTCGAGCCGAACCGCCGTAGTGTTCGGGCTTCTCTGCCTTGCGACCGTGCTGGCCCCTGCCCGTACCGTTGACTTCGCCGGCGCCCGCCTCGAAACCGTCCTGCAGGGCAGGACCGAATGTGTTCCGCTGTCCTCAGTGGCCGCCGCCATGAGCGGCAGGTTTTGGCGGGTGGCCGACCGGTTCGTGATGGTACTGTCAGGTGACTCGGTAACACCCGGACCGGAGTACGTTTTCCGGGCTGACAGCATCCACGCGCTGTGCGGCGGCCGCCGGGTCAAACTGCCGGCAGCGCCGGTGATGCACAACGACCGGTTGTACCTGCCCGTGGTGGCGCTGGCCGGGTTGTTTCCCAGTACGCGCGTGCCGGAACTGGAGGCGCTGGAGACGTCGCGACAGGGCGACACCGTGGTGTTCGCTTTCCGGGCCAGGTGCCGTCCGGGGGAGAAGATGACGGGCCTGGGCGATTCGAAGTCGAGCCTCGAGTACCATTTGGTCATCGGGGCCCGGCCGGACCCCGGGTTCGGCCCGCAGGTCGCCATGCTCTCCCTGACCCCGCCCGGCCTCCTGAAGTCGGTGGTGCTCGACACCGGCGCCGGTACAGTGCTGAGCTTCAGTTTCAAACAGCCGGCGGCGCAGCGACTCAGCGTCCTGTCGGACCGAATGGAGTTGCGGGTCTGGCCGAGGCCGGAACGGACCATCAAACGGATAGTGCTTGACCCCGGGCACGGCGGAGATTCTCCGGGCGCCGTCGGTCGGCGCGGAACGCAAGAGAAGGTGGTGGTGCTTGACGTGGCGCGCCGACTGAAGAAGAAGCTCGAGCGGCAGGGTTTCGAGGTGATTCTCACCCGCGACTCGGACGAGTTCGTGTCCCTGGCTGACCGCTCCAGGACCGGCAACGGCTGCAAGGCGGACCTGTTCATCAGCATCCATGCCAACGCTTCGCCAAACCGGGCCGCCTGCGGGTTCGAGACCTACTTCCTGTCCGAGGCCAAAACCGACTGGGAACGGGCGGTCGCTGCGCGCGAGAACGCCTCGTTTGAGGTCGAGGATTCGGGTACCGGGCCGAGCGCCGGCGGCGACGTTGGACTGATACTGGCCGACTTGGCCCAGAATGAGTACCTGCTCGAGTCCTCGGAGCTGGCGGCCCGGATTCAGGAGAAGACGGTGCCCCATGCCAGAATCAAGGACCGCGGCGTGCGGCAGGCGAACTTCTATGTGCTGCGCAACAACTTCCTGCCGGCCGTGCTGGTCGAGGTGGGCTTTCTGAGCAACGCCAGCGAAGAGAAGCTGCTGCGCCAGCCGGACCACCGCGAGCGTCTGGCCGAAGGCATCAGCCGCGGCATCGCTGAATTCGCCCGTGTCTACCGACCTAAGACGAACGGAGCGACATCCGGAGGGAAAGATAAGAAAGCCGGCTCGCCCAGGTCCTGACCCCGGTGGGCCGATCGGAGTCTTCGACTCCGGCATCGGCGGACTGACTGTGGTCCGCGCGCTGCGGCGACGGCTGCCGGGGGAGAGCATCGTCTACTTCGGTGACCCCGCGCGTTTCCCCTACGGCACCAAGTCGGCCGATACCATTCTGCGTTTTGCGGTCGAGGACGCGAACTTCCTCTTGAGCCGCAGGGTGAAGATGGTCATCGTCGCCTGCCACTCGGTTTCATCCTCAGCCCTGCCGGAGCTTGAGCGCCGGCTGCCGGTGCCGGTGTTGGGCGTGGTCGAGCCCGGCGCACGTGCGGCAGTGCGTACGACGAGGTCGAACCGCATCGCCGTTATCGGGACCAGCGCGACCATTGCCTCCGGTGCCTATGAACAGGCGATTCGGCGTATGAAGCGGAACGTCGAGATAATCGCCAAGCCGACACCGCTGTTCGTGCCGCTGGCCGAAGAGGGCTGGCTGGACAACGACGTGGCCGAGGCGGTCGCGCGGCGCTATCTGACCGAACTGACCGACGAGGGCGTGGACACGCTGCTTTTGGGCTGCACACATTTCCCGCTGCTGTCGTGCGTTATTGGTCGAGTCCTCGGTCCCGCGGTCACGCTCGTCGACTCCGCCGAGGAGACTGCGGCCTCGGCCGAAGAGCTGCTGACCCGGCAGGGGTTGCTCAGCCCGGGCGGGCCGGCGAGGCACCGCTTCTACCTGTCGGACCTGGCGCCGAACTTCCAGACCGTGGGCGAGCGTTTCCTCGGCGAACCGATGGGCGAAGTCATACGCGCTTCGGTCGGTACGGCAACGGCAGGGGCCGGTTCCGGAGTGCCAACTCAGAAGTCAGGCGCACGGCGGGCGTCGAGGAGGAGGCGATGAACCGCGATGACGGACGACGGCCGGATGAGATGCGGCCGGTGACCCTGGAACTGGGCTGCCTCAAGTACGCGGAGGGCTCCTGCATGGCTACTGCCGGGAACACCCGCGTCCTGTGCGCGGCCTCTTTTGAGAAACGGGTCCCGCCTTTCCTCGCCGGCAGCGGCCAGGGCTGGGTCACCGCCGAGTACGGGCTGCTGCCCCGGTCCACCAACACCCGGACGCCGCGCGAGACCCAACGGCCCCGCAGCCGCAGCCAGGAGATAAAGCGGTTCCTCGGGCGTTCGCTGCGGGCTGTGTGCGACTTGTCGGCGCTCGGCGAGCAACAGGTGATAGTCGACTGCGACGTCATCCAGGCCGACGGCGGCACGCGCACGCTCGCGCTTACCGGCGGGTTCTGCGCGCTGAAACAGGCCGTGGAGCGGATGCGCGAGCGCGGTCTGGTCGGGCGGAACCCGCTGCTCGAGCATGTCGCGGCCACGAGCATCGGGATTGTGGACGGCGAGGTCCTGCTGGACCTGGCGTACTCCGAGGACTCGCGGGCCGACACGGACATGAACCTGGTCATGACCGAGAGCGGCCGGATCGTCGAGGTGCAGGCGACCGCCGAGCACGTGCCGTTCCGCTTTGAGGAGTTCAACCGTATGTATGACCTCGCCGCCAGAGCAATCAGCGAGCTGATTCGGCGGCAGCATGCCTGCGAAGGGGCATGACCGGATTGTCCGACAATTCGGATCGTGTCGGCAGCCTCTCGGAAGAAGACGACGACAGCCCGGCGCCCGCGCTCAAGCGATTCGAGCGCATCGCTTCTGAGCGGCTCTGGGGCAAGAGGCTCGACCAGTACCTGATACAGTCGGGCCTGGGCGTTTCCCGGACCCGGGCCGCGCAGCTCATCGACGACGGCAAGGTGCTGGTCAACGACCGGCCCTCCAAACCCAGCTACCGGGTGAAGCCCGGCGACGAAATCACCGCGGCGTTCGAGCCCGAGCCGGAGATAACCCTTGAACCGCAGAAGATGGACCTGGACATCGTCTACGAGGACGATGACGTGCTCGTGCTGGACAAGCCGGCCGGAATCGTGGTGCACCCGGCGCGGGGCAACAGGGACAGGACACTGGTCAACGCGCTGCTCTACCACTGCAAGAGTTTGCCCTTGCGTCAGGATTCGCTTATCCGGCCGGGCGTCGTGCACCGGCTCGACAAGCACACAACCGGGCTTCTGATGTTCGCCAAGAACGACGCGGCGCTGCGCGGTCTCGGCTACCAGATTGAACACCGGACCGTGGTGCGCGAATACGCCTGCTTCGCCTGGGACGATTTCGAGGCCGACGAGGGTACGGTCGACGCGCCCATCGGCCGGCACGCAATCGACCGCACCCGGATGGCGGTTACGCCGTTCGCGGCGCGGACCGCGGTCACGAACTACGAGGTATTCCGGCGCTACGGCATCTGCACGTACCTGCGGATCCGGCTCAAGACCGGCCGGACCCACCAGATCCGGGTGCATATGCAGCACATCGGCCATCCGGTCGTCGGCGACCCGGAATACGGCGGCCGGTCCGTGACGGTTGTCACCCAGCGCGACCAAATGGCCCGGTTCCGGCACATGCTGACGGTAATGAAGCGCCAGGCGCTGCACGCCGCGCGTCTCGGCTTCAGCCATCCCCGCACGCGGAAGTACATCGAGTTCTCTTCTTCGCTGCCGCCAGACATGGAGCGGTTGCTGCTGTATCTGGAGCGGGGACTGGGAACCGGCGACCAGGAACTGGGTTTGACTGAGCGATGCCGCGGGGTAGGATTTAAGCAATGAGCCTGCCCCGGCGAAGGGATGCCTCCATTCATCGTTCATCGTCCATCGTCCGTTGTTTCGCTTGTGGCTTGCGCTTGAGCTTGGGCTTGTGCCTCTGTCTCTCTGCCGCCTGCGTTACCGAGGACCTTGGGCCGCTGCCCGCGTTCGAGGTCCCGCAATGGCAGGACGGCGAGACCTCTGTCTATATCGTTACCCGAAATGACTCGGCGCTCTACCGTTCGGTCGTGAGCCTGGAGTTCGACGAAGAGATGGGCGAAGCGGGCCGGAACGACAGCGTCCGCGTTGTCCCGACGCTGATCGTGACGAACGTGGTCAAGCCGCTGCCCGATGCCGAATGGTACTACGATTCGGTCCAGGTGGTTCTCCGGCGCGACAATCTGCTGCCGCTGCGCACCTTCCGGTCGGTCGAGACCGACATATCGGAGTTCGATATCAGCGCCCGCTACTCGCGCGGCAGGGTTCAGATCGAGAAGCAGACCATTGACGGTGCGACCGAGGAGGAGCTGCGACTGCCCGGCCGATTCCATTCCTACGACATGGTCCAGACCTGGCTGCGGGCCGTGCCGCTGGTCTCCGGGACGTCGTTCCGCGACAACCTGGTCATACCGTTCGAGTTCCGGACCGTGCCGGTCAAGTTCCTGGTGCTCGGTACCAAGCTCATCTCGACCAGGCTCGGTGACATCATGTGTCGGGAAATCGTACTGATACTCCCAACCCGGGAGGTCAGATTCTGGTACGAGCTTGCCCAGCCGCACCGCTTCGTCGGGCTCAACGATGCCAAGAACAACACCCGCCTGTTGCTCGAAAGCTACAGCGCCAGCCACGCGGATTCGCTGCCGGCCGTGCCGTGACCCGGTCTGGCTGAGCTGCTGACATCCGCATACGCAATGGAACACTGCGTACCCTCCCTTCTATTCCCTTCCCCTTGAGGGGGAGGGAGGGGTGAGATCGAACCCCGCCATTTGCGCGGAGTTCAGTGTACGCGCAGCGGTGCCAGGGCATCATCGTTGAAGAGGAGGCCGACCGGCTTTGCGGGTCTGGGTGAGAACGAAACCACGGGTCCGGTGGTGACGGCACGGTTTGACAGTGCCGGGTGAGTGGTGCTAGATTGTAGGGTGCAAAAGGAGTGCTGATGGCTAGAAACATCCTATTCGTGTTTGCGTTGCTGGTAATCGGTTCGATGTCCTACGCCGACTGGGTGCCGATCGGCCCGGACGGCGGGTACATCTCCGCGCTGGCTCTGAACCCGCAGCAGCCGGCAACCCTGTACGCCCTGCCGTACGAGTACCCGGACGGTCCGCGCGTGTTCAGGACCACGAACGGCGGCGAAAACTGGACCAACGTGGGCGTGCTGCCGGACAACAGCGTCAACATGCTGGTCGTGGACCCGCACCAGTCCGACTACGTCTACGGGAAGACATCCAATACCTGCTGGCGTTCGACCGACGGCGGCGCTTCCTGGGACAACTACTCCCTGCCGACCTATGCCACGAGTATCGCTGCGGACCCGCTGGTCCCGGGCCGGCTGTTTGCGAGCGGCTACGAGTACTCAGGCTATTACTCCCCGGCGGTGATGGTCTCCACCGACTATGGCCAGTCCTGGAGCGTGACCGTGCTCGACCCCGACACAAGCTACGCCTACTGCGTTGAGTTTGACCCGGTCAACACCGGCACGGCGTATGTAGGTTGCCTGTATGGGATGCTGTTCAAGACCACCGACGGCGGGGCGCACTGGGATTCGGCCTGTTCGGGGCTGCCCGCAAGGGCCAGCATCGATGGCATCGCCGTCAATCCCGGCAACCCGGACATTGTGCTCGCCGCAGCCAGTGACGGAGTCTACCGTTCGACCGATGCCGGCGGCACCTGGAGCAAAACCGGCAGCATCTCCATCGCGTTCGACCTCGCGCTCTCGGCGGCCGACCCGGCTCTTGCCTACTGCCTCGGTTATGCCGCGGAACCCTGCCTCTTTGTATCGACCGACTCGGGCGCGACCTGGACGCTCCGGCCCGGCAATGTGCAGCAGAGCAAAGGCGGCAGCCTGATAGCCGACCCGTCGGACGCCGACGTTGTCTACTCTCCCGGCACTGCGGGAGTCGTCAAGACGACTGACCGCGGTGAGTACTGGGCCGCGGCCAACACCGGTATCCGCATCGCGACGATTCCGGCCATCAGCGTAAGCCCGTGGAACCGCCAGGCAATCTACGTCGAAGCGACCGACAACGCCGTGTTCCAGTCGCAGTCTTCGGGCGACACATGGACCCGCTGTGAGGATTTTCTGTCCTGCGGTGCCATCTGCGCCATCGGGCTCGCGCCCGGGGTCGGCTCCGACGTGATCTGGGCGCTGGAAGGCTCCGGCTGAGGGTACGCAGAGCTCTTCAAGAGCACAGACGGCGGGACCGTCTGGACACAAATGGACTCTTACTACGACGATGGCGGCTGCTGCATCGTGCACCCGGATTCCACCAACCTGATCCTGACCGGCGGCAAAGGCCCGATAAGCCAGACCAACTGGTCGTTCGTTGTGTCGTACTCCCGCAACAGCGGCGGTACATGGACGCGCTGCAACCTATCTGGAGCGAGCTCCGGATGGTGCTACTCCCTGGCGGTTGCGCCGTCAGCGACCAACACCATCTACGCAGGTGGTCAGGTGGCGGGCGCGGCAGCCGTGTACCGCTCAACCGACTTCGGCACGACGTGGGCGAAGACGTCAACGTCGCCGACCGACACGGTCTTCTCGCTTGAGGTTGACCCGAGCGACCCGGCCCGGGTGCTCGCGGCTACGCCGGACGGCGCATTCCTGACCACGAACTCGGGACAAACCTGGACCAACCTGCACGGCGGAAACCTGCGTGTGGTGCTGCTGTTTCCGGGCAGTTCGGACACGCTGCTCGCCGGCGGGGTCGCCGGCGCCGCCATCTCCACTGACGGCGGGAACAACTGGAACCAGATGAACGCCGGGCTGGACGGCCGCGCGGTCAGCGCACTTGCGTTCGCCGAGCGAGGTGGTACCTACCTGATTGCCGGCACGCAGGGCGGTTCCTGCTATGCCTGGCAGTTCGACGCCGGAATCGCGGAAAGACCGTTGACGATGAACGATGGACGAGGAACGATGAACGACCTTCACGCATGGCCCAATCCGTTCATCGCCTACTGCCGGATTGTCGGGCACGAGAGGGACGAGTTCAGGATCTTCGACCACGCCGGGCGGCAGGTATCTGTGGCGCGGGGCGACCGAGTTGGTGCAGGGCTCGCGGCTGGAGTCTATTTCCTGCGAACAGCGCACGCACAAGCACAAGCGCAAGCCCCATTGCGGCTCGTTAAGACGAGGTAGCTGCAGCCGACCGAAATCAGCCGGGGCAGGCGCGAGCCTGCCCCGCTGCATGGCAAACGACGTCTGAGGGGCGGCGCGGATGCCGCGCCTCGGCTTCATCCCGAACCAGCGAATCAGCCAGCACCTCAGTTCAGAACCCTCCAGGGCGAAGAGGATGCTTGACTCGGCCAAGGCCGGGATTATGCTCAATTTGCCTCTATGAGTGGCGCTACTACACCTCCCGACAAGCTGCAGGCCCTGCGCGAGCGGATAGCTTCGGCCGCGACTCCGGCTGAGCGCGTTGAGGCCACGATGGCACTGGCCGAAGAGACCTGGCTGAGCGACCCGATTACGGTCAGACCGCTGCTGGAACAGGTCGTGGCCGAAGCCGACGCCGCCGGTCGACCCAAGGCTCGCGGTCGGGCCGCGTACATGCTCGGCGAACTGCTCCGCCGCGCAGGCGACCTCGATGGTGCTGCGCGCCACGCCGAAATGGTGTTCAAGGTTGCGGTAGCAACCGGCGACCGCCGACTTCGTGGATGTGGACTGAGCCTTGTCGGGTGCTTGCATGAACTGCGCGGCGAGCACGAGTCTGCACTTAGATGCTTCGAGGAGGACCTGGAAATCTCCCGGCAAGTCGGAGCCGGGCAGGCCGAACGCTCAGCTCTGAATCAGCTCGCTTGCGTCCATGCTATGCAAGGCGCCCTTGGCAAGGCGCTGGAGTACTACCGGCACTGCCTGGACGCCAACACCAAGGCCGGAGACGCGCATGGCCGGGCTACCGCGCTGTACAACATTGGCTGGACCCTTGCCGCCATGGGCCGCTGGACCGAGGCGACCGAGAACTTCTATCGGGCGATTGCGCTCTGCGAGGAGCACGGGTTCTCTGACCCGCGTGCCGCGGCTCGTAACGCACTGGGGGAGTTGTCACTCAAGCGGTGCGAATATGACGCCGCCGCGTTCATGTTCCGCGCCGTGGTCGAATCAGAACGGGACAAGCGACGAACCGGGGATGTGTACCGAGAAGCCCTCTCCAATCTCGGCTGGACACACTTCCGCAAAGGAGACCTGGCCCAGGCAGAGGAGGTCCTGAGTGAGGCCACCCGGCTGTGCGAGGAGGCCGGAGACCGCCGCATGCTCGCGACCGTCTGCTACCGCAGGGCCGAGCTCGCGCTGGCCCGGGGTTGGCTCGACGCAGCCGCTGATCTGCTGGCTGCGGCGATGCGCTATGTGACCGACCTGAATCTGCCGATAGAACACGGAGAGGTCTTGCGCGCTCAGGCGCTCCTGTCCGCAGCTCGGGGTGAGTACGGCGCGGCCCAAGATCTTCTCAGCCGGTCCGAGGCAGTACTCGAGCCGCTCGGTGACACGTACGAGCTCGCGCTAGCGCGGCTGCAGCACGGCCGAGGATTCCTCGAAGTGAATCGGTCGGAAGAAGCCCGACGTAAGCTCGAGACCGCGGCTCAGACGTTCCGCCGACTCGCCGTTGTCGCCGAGGCCGAAGAGGCCACCATGCTGCTTTACCGGCTTGAGATGAGCACCGACCGCAATGCGGCCCTGCTTCAGGGGCTCCTCGGCATCACCGCTCTCGATCTGATGCCCGGTCAGTTCGTCGAGCAGGCCCTCTCGATGCTGTGCGAGAGCCTGCAGTTCGAGCAGGGCGTGGTGCTGGTCGGCGGTCGGCCGGCTGCTCAGTGGGGCAGTCCGAACCTGCCTGAGTTGACAGGCCGTGAAGCTCTCATGCAGACTGACTTGGAGACGATACTCCCGGTCAAACTGGAAGGCCGCGAAGTCGGTCTTATCTGGCTCCAGCGGGGAAGGCCGCTGGCGACGCGCATCGATGTCGGTGTGCTGAAGGTCGTGTCCGGCACGCTCGCGCCCGCGCTCGCCAAACTGGGAGAGCTCAAGGCTATCGAAGCCGACGGCACGCCGCAGATTCCGGGGCTGCGGTTCCGTGGCGTTGTCGGCCACAACCGCGACGTACGAGACCTGCTCGGTATTGTCGCGCGCATGGCTGCCGCTCCGGTCCCAGTCCTGATATGCGGCGAGAGCGGTTCGGGTAAAGAACTCATCGCGCGGGCCTTGCACGAATCCGGCCCCCGCGCCGACCATCCCTTTGTCACGGTCAACTGCGCGGCAGTACCGGAAGCCCTGCTCGAAGCCGAGTTCTTCGGCGTCGAAGCGGGCGCGGCCACCGGAGTTGTGGCGCGGCCGGGCAAGTTCGAGCAGGCGGGCAAAGG
>DDXO01000065.1 GCA_002347155.1 Caldifarciminota bacterium UBA2258 | reverse complement strand
CCGGACTCGGTCGTCAACTCGTAGATTATGTACTGGCAGTCCGGCGACCAGCAGGGATTCTCTCGCATAGCATCGGGGGAATTCAGCGCCACTTCAGCGGTCGCGCTATTGGTATCCTTGTAGCAGACTTGGCTGTATTCGGACCCATCCGGCCATTTCGTGTACGCGATGAATCGCCCATCGGGCGAGAAGACCGGGGTCTCGCAGTTACACGTGCCGTCGGTAATCCTCGTTTCCTCGCTTCCATCGACCCGCATCTTGTATATCTGCCAGAAGTCGGATTCATCCAGTTTCTGGTAGGCCAGCCACTGACCGGTCGGCGATACGTTGATGCAAGTGTTCTCGGCGTAGTCCGAAGTCAGCCAGGTCTCCCGTCCTGCCGTGAGCTTCTCTAGCTGATACACCTCGTTCTTCAGTCTTGCGCAGACGAATTGAGAGTCGGAGATGGGCTGCGGCTCAAGGTACTCATCAGTCCCCGGCGTCAGGCACGTGTCACCGGCGCCGTCGGGCCGCACCCTGCGCACTTGATGCAGGTGCCCGGTGTTGTCAAAGGCCTCGTAAAGAACCCAGGAGTCATCCGGCGTCACGCACGGACCGGCAACGATTCCCGCAGCCAGCCTGACAGAGGGAGTGCCGCTGGCTACCTTGTATATCCCGTCATCGGCAGCGGCAACCAGCCACGAGTGACTGTGAGACCATCTCGGATCCTCGTATGTCACGCCGTCAGTGCCAAGGGTTTCGGGCGCGCCGCCGATCGCGGGTATTCGGTACAGCCCTGCGATGTCGCTCGCCGTGTCGCATGCCGTATATGCAATCCAGAGGCCATCGGCGGAGTATTGAGGCGTCTGTTTATCGGACGGGTCGAACGTGAGCTGTTCGCCGGGGTCCAGACGGTCGCCCCCGACGTAGCCCTTTGCCGGCAGCGACGCCTCGGCCGGACCTGTCCACCCCTGTGGGCCTTCAGCCTTGAGGAAACCACCGACACACGGCGGCGAGTAACGCCAGAAGCTGTGGTTACCGCCAATGCCAACCCCTCCATAAACCGAGTGATTGGTGTAAGTAATGCACCCGCCGCTTCGCGTCTCAACCGGGGTCCGGTGTCTTATCTGCCACTGATACCTGTCGTAGGCGTAGAAAGCCGAGTCGTAGTCGTTGCTGTTGCCTCCAAAGAACGCGTAGATCAATTTGTGGACGGTGTCGCAGGCCATTGCCGCTCCGGTCTTCACCGGTACCGGCGTTGATGCAGCGAGAGTCTGCCAGGAGTCTACCCCAGGGATGTACTTGTAGAAATCGTTGTCGCCGCCGCCCCGGAACGCGTACAGGTATCCGTCGAGGCTGACCAACCGTCCGCCTGCTCCAATCTTGTCCGGCGTGTCGTGACGTCGGAGCCATGTGTCACCAGCGACGTGGTAGCAGTAGAACTTCTTTCCACTCCCTCTCAAGGCGAACACAGAATCCCCGTCCAGACAGGCCAGCCCCGCGCCTCTGCCGAGAGCGTCCGGCGTGCCGGGAAGTGCGTCCCACCGGTCCTGCAAGATCGAGTATCGGTAGAACGCCTTGTGAGTCCCGCCACGGATGGCGTAGATGAAGTCGCCGTCTCCCGGATAGGCCAGCGCAGACCCGGGCACGAACTTCAGCGGTGTAGTGTGCCTGGCCTTCCACAGGTCCTCCGCCACCAGGTACTTGGCGAATGCGCGACCTTTCGTGGGACTGCCGTTGCCCGGGGCGCAGAAGAGCTTCTCACTGTCCACCGCCACGATGGCAGCGCCCGACCGCATTCCCTGTCCGTTGTAGACCGGGAACTTCGGCATCCAGGTATCCGCCACGACGCTGAAGCTCATCGTGGCAGTATCGTTGGCCCGACACTCGTCGGAATCGTTGGGCAGCTCAACGTAGCAGGTCATTGTGTAATCGCCGGGCGCGAGCCGCTGAGACGGCAACTCTACCAGCGTGTCGGCGTGCGGGGCCAACCATGCGTATGTCTGGGCCGAGTTCCCATCGATGTTCATGTGCACCAACAGGCTTTCACTCTGAATGCCATGATTGACGACGTACGCCCGCGGGACGATCGACGTTCCGTACGTGATAGCGCCGCACGGGTAGGCTATCCCATTGACCGCAACGTCGCAACTCCGTGCCGGAGAACCCCGGATTTCGACGTCGTCCACGCACCAGGCTGAATCCTTCTGGACTGGGCCGTAGTAGACCCAGGCGATGCGCACGTTCCTGCTACCATCGGCGTATGGAGATATATCAATGGTGTCGCGGGTGACCTCTGCGCCGCTGAGGACGACATCCCAGCTTTCTCCGTCGTCCCCGGAGACCAACACCTGCATGGTGGTGCCAGTCTGTGGGACCAGCGTGCAGTAAGTGGATTGGAGAAGCCGGCAACTGTCACAATCGGCGAGATTTATGCGCGGCGATATCATGCTGTCCCACGTCCGCGCAGAGACCTCTTGCCATGACAGACAGGCATAGCCGGATGAGTGGCCGTACCAATAGGGCCAGGTGGTGTCGCCGATGTTCTCGTGCCAGCAGCAGACCCACTGATGGCGAATCCGACCGCCGCCACCCGGCTGCATGCCCGAATCGGCGCAAGGCTGAGCCATGTCGCGATTCCACGTGCCGTCGAAGTCCAGGTGCCAGAAGTCGTCCCTCTCGGGGAGGACCTCCAGAAAACCATATAAGGTATCATCGCTGCGGGTAGAGTCAGATTTCAGGTACACCCAGCAGCAGGTATTATAGCGGCCCTCCTTCGCTGTCCATGGGTTGAATACAACGGTGGCCGTGTCGCCCGGGCAGAACTTGACGAGCTGGCTGTCCGACCACACAGTACCAGTATCAGCATCAATTCTGTATCGGACATAGAGCGACTCCTTCATCCAGCCGCGGCTGACGACGACAGCCCTTTGAGTGAACGGTGCGCCGGACATCAGAGTGTCGGTGGCCGGTATCAATTCGGTCACCGCGACGGCTCTCTTCACCCAGAACTTGGCGGTGTAGTCGCAGCCCGAGTTATCCAGCGTGTCTTGTCGAGTGACGACGAGGCAGACTCGTTCTTTGTTGGTCGTCGGGAGCTTGTACTGCTGCCAGGAGGTCGAGGAATCAGACGACCCACCGATCGCGGGCTCGACGCTATCGCGGATAATGGTAGAACTGGAATCCGTAGGGTAAACCTTTACCAGTCTCGCGCTCAGCGTCCTGCCCGTGTCCGGGTCCCGAACGAGCGATACGAGCACAGTATCGACAATCGTGTCGAGCGCGACCTGCATCAGGTCAATACCAAAGGAGTGCGGGATGCTCTCGTCCTTGATGTAAGAATCGGTTTCATCCGGCCCGAGCCGGAAAGCGGTATCCAGAGCCAGGACCGGCGGGCTGTAGACACCCGAGGGGTTGGGATTCCACTTGTTGAAGGCCGGTTCATTCAGATAGCACGCGACAGCGAACTGATCCAGCACCTGCCCGAAGTTGCTCCAGCCCGGAGTTGGTATGCCCCCCGGGACGTACGTGCGTATGGCCGAGTCAATCGCCGCCTTTCCGCGGCCGATGGAGTTATTGGTCCCGACGTTCACCGCATAGCAGTCCCTCACAAGCTGAACACCGCTGGTGTCCCGACCGAAGTTCTCATACATGAACCGCCAGAAGAGGCAGTAGGGATAACCCATGAGGATCGTGTCACGGGAGAGTGAATCGAAGGACGTATTCAGGTACTGTGACAAGTACCTGCCGGCGTCATAGGGATAGAGGCAGTACCACTTGCGGAACTCCACGCTCTCGTGTTGGACCGACTGAATGAATCGTGCTTGCCCATCAGAAAACCAGCGCCACCAAGGTCGAACCCACTTGGCCGAATCGACCCACTGGATTCCGTGGTAGAACTCGTGAGCTATGAATGACCGCACGGCTGAATCCTTGTTCACATAGGCATCATAGAGCCAGAGCGAGGAAGGGTCGTGCTCAAATGCTATCTTCCGGTTGGGGCCGGAAACGGCGGCGGTTATCGCCGGTGCGTGGTACCAGTTTGTATCATCGTTAATGAACACCTGATGAATGCTGTCAGCGTCAGGAGGCGTGCCCAGGTTCCAAGTGTCAACCTGCATTCGCCAGGAGTACAACATCGCATCTTTCACATATTGCGCAAACGTGGAGGCGAATTCCTCGCCGCCGGAGTCGTTTCTGAAGAACTGGTCGCAGAAGTAGACCTTCAGCGATTCGCGGACGCTGGAGCTGGGGAAAGAGTCTGCTATCAACCTTTCTGGGGTAAGTTCTCTATCGTCAGTGATTGGGTTGTAGGAGTCTTCGGGGTGCATCGTATCGGCGTATCCTGCCGTTGCCAGATGGATGCCGGTCGATGTAGCCGGTGCCGGCCACGAGTCGCTGCCGTTGCCCGAGTTCATCAGGACCCTGTGGAGATACCTGACGCCACCTCGGATGTCATCTCTGACCTGTACATATACATTCGCCGCTTCGGGCGGAAAACCCGTGAGCGCGAACACCACCGTGTCGTGGACGGTCGGATTGTTGTTCTCCTCCACGATGACGTAGTAATGGACGCTACTATGTGGGCCGAGCTCCATATACGCATCTCCGTTGGGGTGAGTATTAATGACCATGTCCGGCGTCGGGTCCAGTTGTCCTCGGGCAGGGAGTGGCTTGACCACGAGAGGCAGGTAGTTCTTGATGAGGCCCTTTGCGTTGCGCCTGGACACTAGGTTAAACTGATTCAGTCGGACGGCGAAGTACCATTCCTCCGCCTGCTCGCCAACCTTCACCATGATCTTGACGTCGTAGGGTCTAGTGTTTATCGTCGACCTTTTTCTTTCCGCACTCATGAAGGTGATCTCGGGGAATGAGCGCGTTTCGTCGCCAATCGCAAAGATGACAAAGGCCTCGGCCAGCTCGATTATTCTCCTATCGTCCACCTTCAGGCCGTTGTCCAGCAGGAACTGGTTGAAGTCCCCCAGCATGTAGTGCTTCTCCCCTGCGATCGCCATCATGTATGGCTGGGGAGGCGACCAGAAATCGTGCCCTTGGTAGAACCGGGCGGTTGGGAAGATCCGTGCCAGTGGTGCTATCGTGACTTCGACGAATCCGTAGATGCGCGCAAGCTCGTCCGCGTCATTTCCAGACAAGGACAGATAGCTGGGCACCAGCTCGGGAAACTTCCGAAGGATGTCCATCGCCTCGCCCGTCGATAATGGCCGCGACGGGGCATTTACTGCCTGCTCCTTCGCCGGTTTCCTTCCCGACCCTGCTGCCACCGAAATGGCAGCGACCACGAGCAGCCCGGTCAGGGCCACTCCGACGTATCTGCTCCTACGCATGCGTTCCTCCCTTTCGGATGCTGTGCATCCTCTTCGCGGTGAGTGCGACTGTCATGCTCGCTCCGCTGGCGTCGCTAGTCTAGAACCGGCGCTCTGTTTGTCAATCCCTTCCGCTGGCACTCTGCCATTCAGCGCGACCTGCATCAGGTCAATGCCAAAGGAGTGCGGGATGCTCTCGTCCTTGATGTAAGAATCGGTTTCATCCGGCCCGAGCCGGAAAGCGGTATCCAGAGCCAGGTCCGGCGTGCTGTAGACACCCGAGGGGTTAGGGTTCCACTTGTTGAAGGCCGGATCATTCAGATAGCACGCGACAGCAAACTGGTCCAGGACCTGCAGGAAGTTGCTCCAGCCCGGAGTTGGTATGCCCCCCGGAACGTACGTGCGTATGGCCGAGTCAATCGCCGCCTTCCCGCGGCCGATAGAGTTGCCAGTCCCGACGTTCACCGCATAGCAGTCCTTCACCAACTGGACTCCGCCCGAATCTCGGCCGAAGTTCTCATACATGAACCGCCAGAAGAGGCAATAGGGATAGCCCGTGATGGGGTAGTTGGAAAGCGTCGATAGCGAGGTGTTCAGGCATTGCGTAAGGTATTTGTTCGCGTCTCTGGCATATTGGCGCTTCCCCCAGGTTGACGAGGTATCGAACTCCTCACTAGGGTACTGGGCCGACTGCAAAAACCTCGCCTGTCCTTCCGTGAACCAGTTCCAGTCATCCCTATTGAACTTCGGGTAGCTAAGCGTCCACTGGATTCCGTGGTGGAATTCATGTGATACGCACGACTTGATCCGGATTGGTTCGTCGGAGTAAGCACTATCAACTTTGCTGCGATGCCAAAGGCTGGCCTCAATGTAGATCTTGCGGTCTGGCCCTCCGTCAGCCGCGGTGCCGGCGTCACCGTGAAACCAGTTCACGGAGTCATTAATGAACACCTGATGTTTGTGGTTCGTATCATAGGGCGCGCCAAGGCGCCATGTATCTACCTGCGTCCGCCATGATTCGTGCATCGCATTTTCCACACATTGTGCGAAAACAACAGCGTGCGCCGCCCCGCCTGGAAGGCTCTCGAAGAACTGGTCGCAGAAGTAGACCCTGAGTGTCTCGTTGCTGTTGCCGGGAAACGTGCCTGCCTTCAATCTCTCGGGCGTGAGTTCGATGTTGTTCGTCACACGTACGTATGTCCCGCCGACGTCGTAACCCGCCGATGCAAGGCAGATTCCGGTCGATTCAACCCGCGGTTGCCACGTGTCGCTGCCGCTGCCTGAGCTCATTTGCACCGTGTCTAGCCACCTAGTTGCATGCCGAATGGAATCCCTGACTCGCACGCAGACGTTTGTCGACTCCGGCGGGAAGCTGTCAAGGTAGAACACGACCTCGTTGCCTGTTGAGTCGTCATTCATCTCTACGATGATGTAGTAGTGTGCGTTGTTCAGCGTATCATGTTCCAAGTACGCATCGCCGCTGTCAGGGTATATCCCTATTGTCAAGGCCGGGGTCGGGGTCAGTTGCCCTCGTGCCGGGAGAGATTCGACAATCACGGATGGGTAGTTCTTGATGAGTCCTTTTTCACTGACCCTCGCCGCTCCTTCAAACTGACCCCGCGAGACGCTGAAGTGCCATTTCTCCGTCCTACCGCCTGTCTTCACCTTAAGAATGAGGGCGTTCTCAGTTGGTAGGTCTGCCTTCAACGTGGCCCTAGCGACGACGAGAAAGGCAATCTCAGGAAATGAGCTGTATTGCTCACTTCCGATTGCGCAGATGACGAAGGCCTCAGCAAGTTCGACCATGTTCTTGTCGGTCACCTTCAGTCCGCTCGCCGCGAGCAGCTTGTTGAACTCCGTGGGCATCATGTAGCGTCTATTACCGGCAATCGCCATCACGTAGGAGCCGGACGGCTTACGGTGAAAGTCGCGGCCAATGTAGAATCGCGTGGCGGGGAAGATTCGCTCCAGCAGAGGCACTGTGAGTTCGGCGAATCCGAACACGCCCACGAGATAACTCGTGTCGTTCCTCTGGTCGGCGAGGTCACTAGGTACCATTTCCGGGAATCCACTGAGGATATCCATCACCTCGCTCGCCGAAAGTGGCCTCACATCTACGTTAGCCGGCCCTCCCAATGCCGGTTTCCTTCCCGACCCTGCTGCCACGGAAATGGCAGCGACTACGAGCAGCCCGATCAAGGCTGCTCCGAAATACGCGCTTCTACGCATACGTTCCTCCTTGGATGCTGTGCATCCTCTTCGCGGTGATTGAAGCTGTCATACTCGTCCCGCTAACGCGGCAAGTCTAGAACCGGCACTCTGTTTGTCAAGCCCGTCCGCT
>DDXO01000039.1 GCA_002347155.1 Caldifarciminota bacterium UBA2258 | reverse complement strand
CTCCCCGCCTGTTCCATTCTACCTGACCAGCGTCACGCGTCCAGTGGAGACTTTGCCGCCCGCAGAGAAGCGGACGAAGTACACGCCGGCAGGCACCACGCGGCCACGGCCGTCGGTGCCATCCCATCGCGCGGCACGAAAACCCCTCTGTCGAGGGCCGCTTTCCAGCCGGCTCACCAGTCTGCCTGATACGTCGTGCACCGTAAGCTCAACCGGCCCATACTGCGCGAGCTCGTAGTTGACCGACGTCCCTCTCGCGAACGGATTCGGCGTGCAACCACGGAGGCGAGTGATGAACGTCATGCCGGTGCCCCAACTCTGTACGCCACCGTCGTCGCCCGGCTCTTCCTCAATCTGGAACAGCTTCAGCCCGGCGAGCGACACGTAGCCGCCGGTCACGCGCGCCACGTCAACGATCATGCGTGCGTCGTTCTTGTACAGTACCTTTGGCACCTGCAGCCAGAACGTATCGGGTACATACGGCGCTACTTTGACGCGATGCCAGGGACCGGAGTCGCATCGCAGGTCAGCGCTCCACGTGCTGTCGCCCTCGTGGTACAGCACGGCGCGGAGCTTGTATACCCGGCGCGGGTCGAGGTACGGTAGTTGATAAGTCAGGCCGGTTGCGCTCGTATCGGTATTCCAGGACTCGAACTGCGCGAAGCCGCCGCGCGAGAGGCAGTAGGGCGATTGCTTGGGCTGCCCCAACTCAGCAGCGTACAGATCGTGGTTGCTTGCGGCCCGCTGCGGCGCGACCACGAGCGACACCAAACCAGCGGCCAGTAACAGCAAAGTCACGTTTCCTCCCTATCTCGTAACTACAACTTTCTGACTGATTCTCTTAGCGCCATTGTCGAGAGTGCAGAAGTAAACACCGGCGGGCAGGGCGCCGGAGCGCAGCCTGGCCTCGTATCGACCGGGTGAGACTTCACCGTCGGATAGTGAGCGGACAAGCCTGCCGCCCGCGTCGTAGATGCCGAGAGACATGACCTCCCTCACCCCTTCCCTCTCCCTCTGGGAGAGGGCGAGGGTGAGGGGCAGAGGCACTTCGTAACGAATGCTGAATGCGCCGCGGGCTGGGTTGGGGCTGACCGAGAGGGACCATTGCTGCGGGATGTTACTTGTGCCTTCCGCCACGCCGCTGCCGATGAAGGTGATGGCGCTGTCGGAGATGTCGAACTGCCAAGCGACGCGGGAATCCTTGGACTGCGGGAGCGTAGCTCCCGCTTTGCCGGAAAGGCGGCAGCCTTGCTGCCGCACTCCAAGGGCCTGCCCGTAGGCTATCACAACCACGCGGGCGGTATCGGGCACGCCTGAGGGCACGACCCAGCGATAGAGGGTGTCGGTTGCCGCTAGACCGGTCGCAATGGTATCCAGATTCCAAAGCGAGTCGGACTGGGTACAGCCACCGTTTTCCTCGGCCGAAAGCGGTGGCAGTCCCCTGGAGTCGGTCAGCTCCCCCTCCCTTTCATTCCCTCCCCCTTGAGGGGGAGGGAGGGGTGAGGGTGTGATGCCGCGCCGCAGGAACAGCGACAGCGAGTCGCAGCGCGGCGGCGAGTGAGTGACCCAGCGGATTGGGACCGTATCGCCCACGTCGCACGTGCCGCGGTTCGGAGATAGGAGGTCAACTGCATCGACCTCGAATATCGATATCTTCCCACTTCCCGCAGTAATCAACTCGCAATAGCCGTCATTGTTGATGTCGTAAACCGTACTCACGAGCGAGTGCATTGAACCATGGTCGCTGTTCCAGTGCCAAACCTCTTCGAGGTCGTTGTCGCCAACTGCCTTGTACACCTTGATTATGTCCGGCGTGGTCCAGATGCACTCGTCAATCCCGTCGCCATCGATGTCACCGCACTCACTGGTCCGACCCCCATCAGCTCCCGAGAACCAGACGGAGTCAACCAGTGTGCGGGCGTAATGGTCATCGCCAGTCATCTCCCACATGTAGAGATACATCTTCCCGCGCGGGACGTTCCAGTAGGCAACGTAGAACTCGGGCTTCCCGTCACCATCGATGTCGTTGGTCATGAAAACGTCCGCCCCGTTCGGCTGCCCGACCGTGTCCTGATACACGACCTCGTACTGATTGTCGCCCGTGCACTCCCAGACCGATACGATACCGGAACTGCTGAGAGACGCGGTCACGAAGTTCATGCGCCCATCTCTGTCGAAGTCGCCGAAGGCGAATCGCCAGCCGCCGTGCCCCGACCCGGAGTAGACGAGTTCGTTCTGGTTGTCACCGGCGTTCTCCCATAACCGAACGGCAGACAGGAGGATTTCCCTATGCCCATCTTGGTCGAGGTCGGGCGGGTAGTAGACCGGCTGTGGGATGGCCATATTCTCGGCGTAACGGTAGTACCAAGTCAGCGAGCACGGATAGCTGAAGCTGTCAGGACTCTCGATGGTAATGACGTCATCGTAGAACTTGTCAGGGTCAGACGAGTCGGGCTCAACCGTGATGCACACAATGTCGGTCAGGCCATCACCGTCGATGTCACCCGCCGCGAAGGGAATGGCGTTGCCGGTCGTGATGCCAGGCGGCTCCGGGTACTCCCCGGTGTCCGCGAAGACGAGCGAGAACCGGTTCCAGTCTTGATGCTCCCAGACTTCGTTCCGAAGCGGGTTGCTGGGCTGAGTCGTTCCAGCGTGAAAGATGAGTTCGGGCAGCGAGTCGTGGTCACTATCGCAGCAGCAAATCCTGCCCCCCGAAACCAAGTAGGGGCCAGACGAAATCTGAGCGACCCGCCTCATGTTCATGGCGTTGAGCACCGCCACCCACGCGGACAGGACGATGAGGAGTTGACGCATCATAGGCGAGGGCGGGGAGGCGGTATCCGCCTCCCCGCCACTGCTATTCTACCTCACCAGCGTCACGCGTCCAGTCGAGACTTTGCCGCCGGCAGAGAAGCGGACAAAGTACACGCCGGCAGGTACTACTCGGCCGCGGCCGTCGGTGCCGTCCCAACGCACGGCATGGAAACCCCTCTGTCGGGGGCCGCTCTCCAGCCGCTGCACGAGCCGACCTGATACGTCGTGTACCGTGAGTTCCACGGTCCCATACTGCGCGAGTTCGTAGTTGACCAAGGTCCCTTTGGCGAAGGGATTCGGCGTGCACCCGCGGAGACGAGTGACAAACGTCATGCCGGTACCCCAGCTCTGTACGCCCCCCTCATCGCCCGGCTGTTCCTCAACCTGGAACAGCTTCAGCTTCGCAAGCGATACGTAGCCGCCGGTCACCCGTGCCACCTCAACGATTATGCGCGTGTCGCTCTTGTACAGAGCTTTGGGCACCTGGAGCCAGAGGGTATCGGGTACACAGGGCGCCACTTTCACGCGATGCCAGGGACCGGAGTCGCACCGTAGGTCCGCGTTCCACGTGCTGTCGCCTTCGTGATACAGCACGGCGCGGAGCTTGTATACCCGGCGCGGGTCGAGGTACGGCAGTTGGTAGGTCAGACCGGTTGCACTCGTGTCGGTATTCCAGGACTCGAACTGCGCGAAGCCGCCACGCGAGAGACAGTAGGGCGATTGCTTGGGTTGCCCGAGTTCGTCACTTGCCGCACCGACCGACACTCTCGCAGGTCCTGGGCCGGTGCCGACCTGTATCCACGCGGCCGTGGCGGACCTGGTCTGTGCGTACGCGTTGCTCACGCCGGCTGCTATGAGCATGGCCAGCGAGACAACCGTGATGGCAGTGCTCTGCGCGCTGCCTCCAAACTGCAGACGCGAACGGCCTATCATCTTACCTCCTTGTTGCCAGTTTCGGCCGACCGGGCCTGTACGGATTATCGTCGGGAAGTACCCCGGCGGCAAAGCGCCACCGCTCTCGACGTCCCTTGCGGTTTTATTCTAAGTTCCGCCCTACGCGAGTCAAGCAGAAGGGAGAGACCGAGTGTTCACCCGCCCCCGGTGATGTCCGAATCACTCTTCACTCACTTCGCCTGCCCAAGGCGCCTCCACAATCCCTCCCCGCCGCGACTGGCGCAAGCCACGTCAGTGTCGTTCGCGCGGCCCGTCGCCCCGACCGCGGGTCGCGGTTTGCCGCCGGTTTGACTTCCCGCCTCAACCGGCTAAGATGCTGCGTGGCCAAAATCAAGAACATCCGCCAGAAGCGGCCGGCGAAGAAATTCAGCATACCGAGCAACGTGATTCAGTGGGGGATCGTCGGCATAGTCGGGGTGGTGGTAATCGTGCTGGTCGTGGGCACGCTCACCCGGCCGTCCGAGCCGACGCCGATTCCCCTGCTCTCATCGGCCAAGAACGACCTGATCTCGCTCACCCGGATGCTTGGTGATATGAAGCTCGACAGCGACACTCGCGCCATGTTCCCGTCGAGCCTGGATGCCCGCCTCGCCGGACCCGATTCGCTCTTCGCCCAGCGCCGCTGGTATGACGCGCTGGAGGCGCTCAACCGGGCGCTCAAGGGTGCGTCCCGGTCGGATTCGGCGCTGCTCTACGCGTACATGGGCTTCTGCGACTACGAGGCCGGCAACATGGACCGCGCTCTCCTGTCATTCCGCAAGTCACTTGCCGGGGACTCGAGCCCGAACGGACTCGCACCGCGTCTTCAGTTCTCGGTCGGCTGGCTGTTCCAGAGTCGAGGCTATCAGGATAGCGCTGTTGCGTACTATTCCCGGGCGCGTCGCACCCTCCCGGATTCAGCGCAACTGCTCAGGGCGGCGGCGGCCAGCAATTCGGGCGCGGCGTACGAAGTATCCGGGGACACGTCCTCTGCCGCCGCCGCGTACAGAGATGCAGCCGCACTGCTCGACACGGTTGCCTATTCAAAAGAATCAGAGACTATCCGGGAGAACCTCGCACGGTTGACCGGCCTGAAATAGCACGCGGCTTCGCCGCATCCCGAGCCCGACCTCGCCCTAAAACGTTTCCAACGGGTCGATGTCGACCCTGGCTTTGACGCCGTCGGTTTCTAGCTGGGCGAGCGTCACCAGCCGGTCCAGACGCACATTGCGGACCAGCTTGACCATGACCTGGACCGTATTCGCCTTTCCCCGCACCGGCACCGGGCCCAGCGCTTCCACGCCCTGGGCTTTGCTCAACATCCGACACAGCCGCTCGCCTCTTTGAAACGCGCTTGCGCCGCTCCGGGCAGTCAGCTCAATGAGCGCCAGCCGGCGATAGGGCGGGAACTGCAGTTCTTCCCTCTGCTTGAGCTCCCGGTCCAGGAAACGCTCTACTTCGCCGCTGACTGCGCATTGGACCGCCGGGTCATCGGGCCGCCGGGTCTGGAGCACGAGCATAGCCCCGCGCTCACCCGCCCGTCGAGAAAGCTCCGACAACACCTGGAACGTACGCTCGCGTGCCCGGAAGTCGGGCAGACAGAGGTCGGTATCCACCGACAGGGCCGCCACGACGCTCAGGCGGTCAGGCCAGGGGAAGCTGAGCAGTGCGCGGGTGCCGACCGTGAATGTCCCGGGCTCGACCGCGGCGAGCCGACCCGACTCGGTCACCACGGTGGCGACCCGGGCCCCGGGCAGCAGCCGCAACACCTCCTGCGCCGCCATCTCAACGCCCGGCACCCGGAAACGGAACTCGTGGCTGCCGCAGGCAGGGCACGCCTCCGGTGCGGTCCCGGAGCGTCCGCAGTATGGGCACCGGAGCTCGCCGCCCGCGAACAGCACGTAAGACACCGCGCAGTCCGGGCAGGACAGGGGACTGTCGCACTCCCGGCAGACGACGTAGCGGCTGAGGCCCCGCCGGTTTATGTACAGCACGGCTGACTTATCGGCAGCATGGGCTTCCTTGAGCGCATTGGCGAGCACCGGAGCCAGCAGCTCATCTCCATGCTTTCTCATGTCTACGACGATGGTATCGGGCAGGGGGGCGGGAATCACCAAGGGGAAAGGAGAAATGGCGAAGGCGGACTTGGGACTTTCCACTTCGGGCTTTGCCGCGGGGCTTTGCACCATCCGGTACTGGCCGGTGCGCAGGTTCAGCCAGGTCTCGGCCGACGGCGTGGGGTCACAGAGCAGCACCGGGCAGTCGGCAAGCCTGGCCCGGGCGACGGCCACGTCGCGCGCGTTGAAGCGAGGGTGCCGTTCTTCCTTGAGTACCTTCTCGTGCTCGGCGAGGACTAAGATGCCGGCAAGGTCGGGTACCGGCGCGAATACGGCGGAGCGGACGCCCAGAATCAGCCGGTGCTGAGCGGAACGCAGTTCGCGCCAGACGCGCTTCCGCTCCGACGCCTTTCGGTCCCCGCCGTAGACAACCGGCTCGGTCGAGAACCGCGAACGCAGCGTTTCGGCCCAGGCGTCAATCTCGGACTCCGGCATCAACGCTATCACCGTACCGCGCCCCAGCCCCTGAGCTATGAATCCGGTAACGGCCTCATCGCCTGCGCCCCTGTTGACGTGGACGTACACTGCGAAGGATGGTTCGTAGACAAAGGACGAACGCGGCAGGTCGGAAACCGCTGCGGGCGCGCGCTCGGAGAGGCGCTGGCCCTGCGCGCCTGCTCGCCGCCTGATTCCGTACCCGCAGACCCCGCGGGGCAGGGCCAGTCCCAGCACCTCCCCGGTCCGGCCGAAGTAATACGCGCCGACCCAGCGCAGCAGGTGGAGGAGCTGCTCCGGTACGAGCTGCGCTTCGATAAGTCTCTCGACCGTCAGTGTCCTGGCGACCGGGCTGCGGCCGACGACTGCGAGCACGAGACCTTTGACTTTCTTCCCGCGCAGGCGGACCTGGACGCACGAACCGGGAGCAAGGTCCGGCATAAGCCCGGCGTCGAACTCGTAGGTCAACTCGTGCAGCCGCGTGTGCGGTATCGCGACATTGCAGTATCGCCGTGCCGGCTCAGGAGGGAGCGGTCCGGACGCCGGCAGCCGCCCCATCAGTAGCGAAGCCTGAACTGGTAACGAAGCGACGTCCGGTACCGGTCGTCGGCAGTGCTCTTGGCTTTGCCTTCGGCGATGATCTCGTTCCTGCGGTTGACGTAGTATTCGACTCGGAAGGACGGCGTCATTTCACCGATGAGGTTCTGAGTGTAGGATACGTAGAGGTTTCTGCCGACGTACTTGCCCACGGTGACCCTTGCCTGCTTGCTGTCCTCGAACAGACTGCTCTCGAACTCAAGGTAGTCGAGATTCACGAACCCTCGGGCCCGTTTGGCAACCTGGGTCTGGAAGTAACCCAGCAGGCGCTGCGACAGCAGCGTGCTTACCCTGTTCTTCTCATCCATGGCCGCAAGCTGCTCCTGAGTGGCGTTCAGGGTGAGATAGGAGAGGATCTGCGTTTCGTCCCAGGTCGGGGGCACGGAACGGAAGACCAGGCTCGGTTTCTCAAGCGTTCCCGTCAGCATCACAGCGATCGTATCCGGGGCACCATCATCCCTCAGCGGGGAGCGAACCGGCATTCCGGCCGCTATGTGGAACTCCGGGTTCAGGCTGTTGATGTTATCGAAACGCACCGAACCTGTGTCTACGCGCAGGGTGTGGTCGAGGTAGTATACGCTTCCCCGTCGCGAGGTCAGAGCACCCGAGTAGAGCACGTCCCCGGTCGTCCTGCGTACCGCAAGGTCGCAGGCCAGTTCGATGTCGGTCAACTCGTTCCGGAACCAGATGTTGCGGTCGGCCTTGACCCGAACGTCGTAGGTGAGCGACGTATCCGGTGCCCCGTTTCCATTTCCGACGCTCTGACCAAATCCGAATGCTACCAGTGCCTCCTCAACATTGACAGTGCCGGTGAGTGCGAAGGGTCGGCCCGGCGCCCAGCCGAGGTCGAGGCTGCCGCCAATCACGCCGTACAACTCCGGCATCGGGTTGATGGTCGTACCGCTGAAGTCGCCGTGGAACCGCAGCGAGTCAACTTGCCACCGGCTGCCGATGTCGACGAAGCCGCTGACCAAGGCATTGCCGTGGTCTGACCGCCCGCTCAGTTTCTCGATTGTGATGCGGCTGCGGTTGAAAACCAGTTCGGCATTCACCCGGTCGAAGGCTGCCCCGATAACCGGAACCCCGAGCCGCGCCCTGGAGATGCGGACGCGCCCTTCAAGGACCGGCTGAGACAGGCTGCCCGTTACCGCCAGGTCGCCGTAGATGTTACCCTGCCGCAGCTCGATTATGGACTTGAGATACGAGACAACCCAGTCTCCGGGGTTTCGCAGCCGTGCCCTGAGGTCGGCGGCTCCGAACTCGAGGCCGCCCTGCGTCTTGTAGTCGAGCCAGCCGGTGACGACACTCGTTTCCGGAACCGCGGCGCTGTCCTGGTTGACCAGCCGGAGATGGTCGAACCTCAGCCGCGTCCGGCTGACGTGAGCCGTGCCCTGTACGCGACTCAGTTTCACATCGGCTTCCGGAATGCTCAGACGCTCGGCGTCCAGGACGACGTCGAACGAGTCGCTCCCGGTCACGCTGAGACTGGCCGTGCCGGACATGTCGAACTCGAATCCCAGCAGAGTCCTGAGCCGCGCGAGGTCTACCCGGCTCGCGGTCGCCTCGACCCGTGACGGCTCTCCGGCGGCCCGGGCGAAGTCCACCCGTACGTCCCCACCAGCCAGACCGGCGGCGGCGAGATGGAGGTCGACCGAATCACCCCGCAGGCTGAGCTGGAGCGCGTCGCTGAAGGCCAGCGTATCATCTTCGGACGTGATTCGAACCGTAGCGACGTCGACCCCGATGCTCTCCCGCCTCAACCGGGCGCTGCCGTCGGCCGCGACGCTGATCCCGGGGCGCCACACGACCAGACCGAACCGCCCCTGCTGCCAGACCAGCCGGACCGAGTCCAGCGCAGTACCGCCGTAGCTGCCGTTGTCGACCGCGACCTGCACGTGACCCGACAGCTCCCGCCCCACGCCAACCGCAAGAATGGTGCGCGCGCTTGTCGCTCTGACCCCGGCGACATCAAGGTCCGCGACCGCCAGGTCGGCAGCGGCACTCATCGTATCCACGGTTCCCGCGACTCTGACGGTGCCGGAAGCTCGCCCCTTGATCGGCCACGATTCAAGCCGCTCAAGCAGCCCCAGGTCGAATCCCTCCATCCCGACGTCGGCCTCGAATCTGCCTTTCTGCCAGACCCCGTGCCCGGATAAGACTCCGACCGGACCACTGAGTTCAAACTGCTCAACTGCGGCACGCGCGCGGCTCCTGACATAGGTGCCGGCCAGCACCAGCCGGTCGATACCCAGGTCGGCGGCAGACGCGTTAACACCGGCGAAGACCGAATCCACTCCGCGGCCCGACGCCTCGACAACCGCGTCGATCATCACGTCCGGCAGGGCCGAGTTGAGTCGCCTCACGCGGACTCCGGAGAGCCTTGCCGAGCCGTAGAAATCGTGCTTGCGCAGGTCCAGCCGGCCGGACAAGTCCGCGCTGCCCAGAGCGGTATCGGCGCCCGACAAGGCTAACTGCACAACCGAATCCTCGAGCCCGAGCCGGCCGCTGATGGGCGGCAGTTCAATACCCTGCAGAACCAGCCCCTCGGCCGCATACGTAATGTTTCCTGACAGCCGGCTCCGGTCAAGCCCCGCATCACCCGACGCCCGGAACCGACCCGGAAGTGAGGTGGGCTGCAAGGCCGGAACCGCTGAGGTCAACTCCGGCAGACTGACCGACAGGCTCTCCAGTCGTACCGCGATGGCGTTCGGTACGAACGCCATACTCAGTCTGGCCCGCAACGATGAGCCCGCGGTAGTGACGACGACGTCGGTCGCCACCAGCGAATCCGGCGTCAACCGGGCCTTGGCGCGCAACCCCTTGAGCGAGACACGCTCTTCGACCAGGTGTGCCCTGACATCGGACAGCCGGACATCGACCTGTTCCGGAACCGAGATAATACTGAGAGCGAGGTCAAGTGAGTCCAGCCGTCGCACCGAATCGAAGTACACGCTGCCGTCGGACAGACGGAGCTGTTCGATTCTGACCGACGGGTACCGGGGCCGGCTCCTCTCACCGCCGCCGGGAGCCGGCGGCCTCGTACCGACGAAGAGCTGCGGTTCGCTCGCAACTGCCGCAGATGCCGAGAAAGTCCGGTGCGCAATCGAGGCCCACGGGTCGTAGACCAGCGACAGCTTCCTCACCTTGAGCGAATCGGCACCGAGTGTCACGGCGAAGTCGTTGATGGTGATGCTCCGCATGATGTCGCCTTCGATCCGGCCGAAGCGGATGTTCGCTCCCAGCCGGGGCCCGCCCCGCAACAGGGCCTGGCCGAGCATGTAACGGCCGACCGGCGGCACCGAGAGGATCAGCACCGCGATAACCATGACCACGGCGATTATCGCGGCCAGAGCAATCAGGACGCCGCCCATGACCCGCCACAGACTAGAACGCATGCAGTAATCCCAGATAGAACTGGTTGGGAGCCACTTTCCTGAGCCCGGGCAGATCGCGCAGCCTTCTGCCCCAGTCCAATCGGACCGAACCAATCGGTGTCCGCACGCGTATGCCGGCACCTGCGCCATACGCGTACACGAATGACCGCGAGTCGTCGGCCACGCCTCCGGCGTCGACGAAGCCGACCACTCCGACCAGACTCAGGATGTATGGGGACCTCAGCTCGACACTCGCATTGGTCGCGGTGGTGCCGTAGCGGTACTGCCCGACTTCCGTAGTGTCAGGTCCGATGGAACGGTCGGGGTATCCGCGGATGCTGTTTGCGCCGCCGAGAGTGAAAGACTCGTAGTATGGCACTTCCCTCGAACGACCGTATGGCCGGACGAGTCCGGCCATGGCCCTGGTGGCAACCACGAAGTCGCCGCTGACCCTTTCCACTTGCGCGGGCAGGATGCCCAGCTTCTGGTACCAGCGGGTATCTCCGGTCAGCTTGTACAGGTCGTTGTCACCCCTCAGCACCGGCCCGCCGGCGCCCGCCAGGGCAACCTGGACCGACAGCCCCCGGCTCGGGTCGAAGATGTCGTTGCGCGTATCGTAGTTGCCGGTCAGTGCCAGCAAGTTGGTGATCTTGCCCGATGAGGTATCCGAAACCAGCCGGAGCCGGTTGGTCAGGCCGACCGTAAACTGCGGGGCCATGCTTCGGCTCATGCCGGTCTCTATCCCGACTTCCCGCTGAACCGTCGAGTCAAACCGCTCGTAGGAGAAATAGGGACGCGTCTGGAAGTCAATGCGCGTCAGAATCAGGTACGGCACCCGGTATTTACCGTCAAGCGCAAACCGGTATTTCCCGAACGGCAGGAGCGTGGGGCCGGCTTCGCCGCCGATGACCAGAATGTGGCCGCGATTGAATAGATTGTCGTGTTCCCACTCTGCCGACATGATTGCCCGGAGCGGCGGATACTCGACTCCGCCACCCAGCGCCACTCCCCGGTGCGCCTGCTCGACTACGTCAAACCGGACCGTGACGCTGTTCGCCACCTCCAGTTTGACTGAATCGAGACCGACGCTGCTGTCCGCGAACACGTAGTAGGTGACGCGGGAGAAGAGCTTGGTGGCATAGAGGCGGCGCTGTGCCCCGCGCAGGCGCTCCTGGCTGAACCTCTCGCCCGGCTTGACCTCCGACGCCCGCAGTGCCGTTCGTGTCGCGACGGTCATGTTCCCGCGCACGAGCACCTTGCTGACGCGGCACAACTGACCCTCGGTTATCTCGTACGTGACCGTGGCGAGCGTGTCGCTCAAGGCCGTGTCGGCCCGCACCTGGACAAACGGGTAGCCGGAGTTGAGGTAGTAGGTTCGGATGGCCTCCGCGCTCTGGAGGTACTCGCCCACTGCGAAGAAACGCCCGGGCCTGACCACGAGCTGCCTGAGCAGCCGTTCGGTCCCGACCGTTACATTGCCCGAGATGGCTATCGCGTTCACCCTCGTACGCGGGCCCTCGACGATGCGGAAAGTCACGACCGGCCTGCGCTTCCCGGACGTCACCTGCCGCTCGACGTCGGCTGAGTGGTAACCCTGGCTGCGGTAGAATGCCTCGAGGATGGCCACATCGTTGTTGAGCTGGGCTTCGCTGGTGGGCTTCTTCGGACGCGCCGCGACCATAGACGCCAGGGTCTTGCGGCCGAACGCACGCATACCCTCAAACCTGACCGCCTCAAGCGTGTCGCCGGTGTGAAGCTGCCCAACCAGACACAGAAGCAGCACGGATATCAACGCCTGATAATAACGGCTTGCTCATCACTATTCAAGCCCGCCGGTTGACATCAGAGGCAGGGGCGGCTAATCTGACCCAGGAGACCCAACGCGATGAACAGGACACAATACGTTCCGGTCAGAGCCCCGCGCGGCACCGCCCTGAGCTGCAAAGGCTGGCACCAGGAAGCCGCGCTGCGAATGCTGTTGAACAACCTCGACCCCGAGGTCGCGGAGAAACCCGAGCAGCTCATAGTGTACGGAGGCACCGGGCGGGCCGCCCGCAACTGGGACTGCTTCCACGCCATCGTCCGGACCCTCAAGGAACTGGAGAACGACGAGACCCTGCTGGTCCAGTCCGGCAAGCCGGTCGCGGTCTTCCGCACCTGGCCACATGCCCCGCGCGTACTGATTGCCAACTCCAACCTCGTCCCTCACTGGGCCACCAAACCCTACTTCGACGAACTCGAAGCGGCAGGCCTCACCATGTACGGCCAGATGACCGCGGGCTCGTGGATCTATATCGGTACGCAGGGCATTCTGCAGGGAACCCACGAGACCTTTGTCGCCGCCTCAAGAAAGCACTTCGGCACACCCGACCTCGCCGGCCGGCTGGTCGTATCCGGGGGGCTTGGCGGTATGAGCGGGGCCCAGCCGCTTGCCGCGATCATGGCCGGCGCAACCTATCTCGGGGCGGAGGTCGACCCAACCCGTGTTGCCCGGCGACTGGCCAGCAAGAAGCCCCGCTACCTCGACGAGAACATCACTGACCTCGACAAGGCGGTAGACCGCGCCGTTGATGCGAAAACCCACGAACAGGCGACAAGCATCGCCTGGACCGGCAACATCGTTGACCTGCTCGCGCGCCTGGTCGAGCGCAAGGTCGTTCCCGACCTGCTCACCGACCAGACCTCGGCGCATGACGAGCTGAACGGCTATGTTCCCAATGGCATGCCATTCGACAAGGCCGTCGAACTCCGCCGCACCGACCCGGCCGCGTACAAGCAGGCATCTTTCAAGACCATGGCCGAGCACGTCCGCCTGATGCTCAAGCTCCAGTCAATGGGCGCGGTCACGTTCGACTACGGCAACAACCTGCGGGGCAAGGCAGTCGAAGGCGGCTTCCTCCCCGAATCCGAAATCCGCACTTCTGCCACTCGATCCCTTGATCCCTCTATCGCTCGATCCCTTTCGTCTTGGAAGTACCCCGGCTTCGTTCCCGCCTACATCCGGCCCCTCTTCTGCGAAGGCAAGGGCCCGTTCCGCTGGGCCGCCCTCTCCGGCGACCCCAAAGACATCGCCGAAACCGACCGGATTGTCAGCGGACTATTCCCCGACAACACCGCTCTTGTCAACTGGATAAAGAAAGCCGGCGATGAGATACCTTTCCAGGGCCTGCCCAGTCGCATCTGCTGGCTCGGCTACGGCGAGCGCGACAAGGCCGGCCTTGCGTTCAACCAGGCGGTGCGCGAAGGCCGCATCAGCGCACCCATCGTCATCGGCCGCGACCACCTCGACACCGGTTCGGTTGCGTCGCCAAACCGCGAAACCGAGGCGATGAAGGACGGCTCGGACGCAATCGCCGACTGGCCTCTGCTCAACGCGATGCTCAACGTTGCTTCCGGTTCCTCCTGGGTTTCCATCCACCACGGCGGCGGCGTCGGCATCGGCTACTCCATCCATGCCGGACAAGTCATCGTCTGCGACGGCACGCCGGAGATGGACGAAAGGCTCAGGCGGGTGCTCGCAAACGACCCCGGCACCGGCATTGCCCGCCACGCCGACGCCGGGTACGAAGACGCACAGTCTGTTGCCCGCTCCAAAGGCGTCAAAGTCCCGATGCTCGGGTAGCTCCTGCTTGTGGCTTGCGGCTTGAGGCTTGTGGCTCCTCGCTTGTGCTTGTGCTTGAGCCTTCTGCTTGGCGCTTGCTCGCAGGTCCGCCGCCTCACCCCGGCGGACTCGCTCTCGGACGAAGACAAACTCAACTACCTCGTGCTCGCCGCGTTCTCGCCCGACGCCGCCCGGCAGTATGCGACCGCGCCCGGCGAGCAGAGCCGCGCCGAGTACCTCGCCTGGTTCTGGAAGAGCCACCCATCCCGGCCCGACGCTCCTCCCTCCTCTCTGCTCTCTTCTCCCTCTGCCTTCTACCGCCAGCGCGCAGTCGAGGCCCGCTCCTACTTCGGCGCAACCGACCTCTTGAACGACGACCGCGTGCGCACCTACATCTGCTTCGGCCCGGCCCGCCGCGAGCAGTACGAACCGCGACCGGTCGAGACCGGAGAAGGCCGCGTCTTTGTCAACCCGGCCGAAATCTGGTCATACGACCCCATCGGTCGTCAGTTCGACTTCGTACGGACCGGGACCGCCTACAAAATCGTGGGCGAAAGCCGGTACGGCCCGAGTACGAGAATGCCCGAACTTGAACTGCTTGAGCGGGAACGTCCAGCGACCGCTCTCCCGGACGATGCCCGGCCGCTCTGGTTCGAGATGTCGCTCGGCCGGCTTGGCCAGCACGCGGATTCGGTCGAGGTCGAACTCGCTTTCGGAATCCCCCAGCAGGCGCTCCCGGCCGAAGAGGGCGTGCGACCCGTAAGCATCACGTTCGACATCATGCCTCGGAGCAAGGGCACGCCCGTACGCCGCTCATCCCTGTACGGCTGCCCCCTGCTGGTCGACACGAGCGCAGTTGACCTCGCGGTCGGCCGCGAGGTCTTCACCCTGCCTGCCGACATCTACACCTTCACAGTCACGGCCGTGGCCGCTGATGACCAGTCGGCCTCACTCAAGTCCCAGAACCTGAACCTGATTGACTACTCCCGCCGCAACCAACCGGTGTCCGACGTGCTCTTCTACTCGCTGGTCGATTCCACGCCCCAAAGCCCGCAGTTCCGCCGCCCGGACTGGGCACGCGCTGTTCCGCTGGTTGTGCGACGCGTGCATAGCGGCCGGTCCTTCTATGTGCTCTACGAGATCTACCACCTCAACACTGATTCGGCCGGGAATCACAGTGCTGAGGTCAACTACGAGCTGGTTCAAAGGGAAACACGGGAGAAGGCTGTGCTGCCGGCCCCGCGCCGCTTCATCAACGGTCCCGGCACGACTGGAGTTGCCGTCGAGCGGGTGCACACCATGGACCTGAAGCCCGGCCCGTATCTCCTCGTCAGCCGCGTCCGAGACCTGGCCGACCCATCGCACCCGCTCGACCACGCCTCAGTCACCGCCGAGTTCGAAATCCTCCCCCGCCGGTAGACCACAGTTAGCAGTTAAGAGTTAGCAGTTAGCCGTCTCTGCCGGATGACTGCCTCCTACCCCAGACTCCGAACTCCTACTAATGAGAGCAGGAGATGTTTGTCATTCTGAGGCGTTCGNNAGAATCTTCGAGTGCAAAGACCCTTCGCTGCGCTCAGGGTGACAGGATGCAGGGATACTGAAAGTGACACCAAGAACTGTCCAGTATTTCATGCTCTCCGTGATAACTGCTACCTGCTAACTCCTAACTGAGAAGGCCTTCGCCACGGCCAGCCCCCACGCCGCTCCTGTCACCACCCACGTCCGCCACTCTACCAGAGCACGACGCAGCAGAAACGACTCTGGAACACAGCGAAAAACGGGGACTGTGGGGCTGTTGAAGAAGCCGCCCCTTGTCATTCTGAGCGCAGCGAAGAATCTTCGCGATGGTGATTCTACGAGAGTTAGAAGACCCTTCACTTCGCTCAGGGTGACATGACTGGGGTTTCTCAACAGCCCCACTGTCCCCTGTTTTTCGCCCACGGACTCTGGACTCTCGTCCGGACCTTCTGACATCTCACATCTTGCATCTGACTTCGGACATCTCCTACCCGAGAGATCCTTCTCCTCCTCCGCCCCTTTGCCATTTCCCCTTTCCACTTTCCACTTCGACGAAAGCTCTCGCTCCTCAGCCACCACAATCAACGTGTACTCCACCATGAACCCCGCCACCACGACCGCGGCAAGCCACGCCGTCGGCCTCATCGCCACCAGCATCCCCACCACCAGCAGGAGGTTCCCGATGTACAACGGGTGCCTGAGGATGCGATACGGCCCGCCCACAATTCTCCTTCTCTGTCCTCCATCCTCCTCTCTCCTCCCTCCTCTCTCCTCACTCCTCGCTTCTCTCCCCTCCCTCCTCACTCCTCTCTCCTCCCTCTGTCCGCCAATCTCCCTAACGCGTCCCGCGATTCCGATGTAGCCCGACGCCCAGAACCTGATCGCGAGCCCGGCAAGGACCATCGGCAACCCGAACAGGCACGACCCGAATGTCGGCCTCGCCAGCCAGAACACCACGCCGAAAGCGACGAACCCGATGACCCCACGCCAGCGGAACAGAAATCTACCGAGCACGTGTCAATCTAGCCTGTTTCCGCCAATGGTCAACCAGCACTCCGGTCCCTGATTCCGAGACATATGGCCACGAAGTCACGAAAACGGAGTGAAACGGGCCTCCCGCGTCCTGCACCCATTCGTTTCGTGCCCTTCGTGCTTTCGTGGCTCACTGTCGGTTCTGGGGCCGGCAAGCGACTGAACGCAGCCCAAGCTGCTAGCTCAAGCCCAAGCCGGACGTTGACCGTCTTCCACGTTCCACATTCTACGCTCTACATTCCGTGTCACCGGGAGCTCTCGCGCCGCGCCCAATCCGACTGAAGTAACCGGATTCACGGCGCCTGACTTCCGGCGTTTGGCGTCTATCCTCACGCCGGTATGCAGAAGTCAACAGACGGACAACCGACTCTCCCAATTCCTCTACGACGCATCGAACAAGCGATAGTCGTCGTCCGCGGAAACCGGGTGATGCTGAGCACCGACTTGGCCGTGTTCTACGATGTGCCGGTTCGCCGCCTGAATGAGCAGGTCAAACGCAACCGGGGGAGGTTCCCCGACGACTTCATGTTCCAGCTGACCGTGGGCGAGTGGCGAATCTTGAAATCGCAATCTGCGACTTCAAGTTGGGGCGGAGCGCGCCGGACGCTACCGTACGCTTTCACCGAGCAGGGCGTGGCGATGCTGTCCAGCGTGCTGCGCAGCCAGCGCGCGGTCCAGGTCAACGTCGAGATAGTGCGGACCTTCGTACGCCTGCGTCGGATTCTGGCCGAGAATGCCGGGATCGCCCGGAGGCTGGATGAACTGGAAAAGAAGTACGACGTCCAGTTCAAGGTGGTCTTCGATACAATCCGGCAGTTGATGCAGCCGCCCGAACCCAAGAAGAAACGCATCGGGTTCATCACGGACGACGGCCGGTCCGGTCAGAGCGGTTCGGGCTCAGATTTCACCGTCCGCGACCGACCGTCCCGCAGGCACCGAAACCGCTGACCGCTCGCAGCCAAGACAACCGCCAAGACCGCCAAGGTCTGCGTCGCCCAATCTGCATTCTACAATCTGCACTTTGACTTGCGTCCTCGCCCTCCATTCGATCCCTCGATCCCTCGATCTCTCTATCCCTCGATCCCTTTCCTCCTCCACTTCTGAATTCTGGCATCTGGTTTCCGAATTCTGGACTATCTGGTGCCCGCCCCTCGATCCCTCTCTTTGCGCTCGGCCACTGGAGCACTGGACCACTCCGCACTTGACCACTCATCGTCGGCCTCCCGATAGACCTCGACTGGCGCGGCTCGCGCAGGTATACTTCATCGTGAAGTCCACGCAGTACTTCAGGACGAGATGAAGGTAAAGTACTTTCAGGACACCGACACCCTGCTGGTTGACTTCAGCGACAGAAAGGTCGCTGAGACACGCGACCTGAACGAGAACGTTCTGGTCGAACTCGACGATGCCGGCCGCGTGGTCAGCATGACCATCGAGCACGCCAGGCAGCAGACCGACGTCGCCGAGTTCTCGTACCAACTTGCCGGCATCGAGCAAGAACCCGACGCGCTGGCCGTCCGCGACCGACCGTCCCGCAAGCACCGCAGCCGCTGACCGCGGCCTGACCGCGCGCGGGCTTGACTATGCGCAGCACGCGAATAACATCCCTACTGATGCAAGGCCAAAACCGGCCAAACCCGACGACTCCGTCGCCACGACCCCCGCAGGACGTCCCATGACAGGTGAGACGTTGACACAATGACCGAAGCAGAGCTCCGGCTGATACTACAGGAAGGCGAAGGCTATCGCCTCGACTTCAAGGAGGCGCTGTCTGACCTCGCCGAGGACATTGTCGCCTTTGCGAATGCTTCGGGCGGCCGCATTCTCATTGGGGTCGCCGCCGACCGTTCCATCAAGGGGCTGACGAACATGGACGAAGCGAAGTCCCGGGTGCTGAACACCGCCGACCACTGCGACCCCGCGCTCAGTGTTACATTCGAGGAGGTCGGCAACGTGCTGGTCGTCTACGTGCCCGAGGGCAACGATAAGCCGTACCGGTGCGCGAAGGGATTCTACCTGCGGGTCGGACCGAGTTCACAGAAACTGAACCGGGACCAGATTGTCGAGTTCCTCAAGACTGAAGGCAAGGTTCGGTTCGATGAACTTGAGCACCCGGGGTTCGACTTTGACCGGCAGTTCGACCGCCAGAAACTCGGTCGGTTCCTGGCGCGCGCCGGAATCACAGAAGCCCTGGACACTCCAATGATGCTCCGCAACCTCGGCGCGGCCAATGACCGGCCCGGCAGCGCAGCAGTCAACAACACCGGCATCCTGTTCTTCGCAAAGAACCTGGACCACACCTACCGCCACACCGTTGTCACGTGTGCCCTGTACAAAGGCACCCAGAAAGTGAACGTCCTCGACCGCAAGGACTACAACGAGGACATCCTGTCCGGCATCGAGAGTGCGCTGGTCTTCCTGCGGCAACACCTGCCGGTACGCTACGAGTTCACCGGTGAGCCCCGGCGTCATGAGATTCCCGAACTCCCGCTTGAGGCGCTGCGCGAGGCGGTCATCAACGCAGTCTGCCACCGCGACTACTTCGAGCGCGGGGCCAACGTGATGGTCGAGATATTCGATGACCGGGTCGAGATAACCAACCCGGGTGGGCTGCCAAGAGGCCTGAAACCCGAGGAATTCGGAACGCGCAGCGTCACGCGCAACCCCAACATCGTGAGCCTGCTGCACCGATTGGGCCTCATCGAGAAGATGGGGACCGGCATCACCCGGATGCGGAACTGGATGGCAGAAGCCGGTCTCAAGCCGCCGGTATTCAGCTTCACCTCTTTCTTCACCGTTAGGTTCCTGCGGCCGCCTCAAGTCGCTCAGATTAAGGCCGTTGGAGGGAATCAGCGCATGCGTGATGTTGTAGATGATACTGTAAGTGATGCTGTAAGTGATACTGTAAAAGCCCGCCTGGTGACCGAATTGCTCCGCGTCGTGGAACAGGGCGCCACCACAATCGCGGACGTGATGCGTCTCGGGTCAACATCGCGGGCGACCGCAAAACGCGACCTGCACTTGCTGAAACAGATAGGGCTCCTCAAATTCACCGGCCCGCCCAAGACCGGAACCTATGTCCTGACCGAAAAGGGCAAGGCGCTGCTCAGAGAGTCGGGCCGATGAACCGACCCGCATCCGCTCCTCGGCTTCCTCCATCCTCCTTCCTCCTACCTCCATCCTCCTTCCTCCTTCCTCCATCTTCCATCCTTCTTCCGACGCCTCCGTCCTCAGGTCCTGACGTGAATCCTCCATCCTCCGACCTCACTCTTCAGTCTCGTTCTCCAGTCGCCATCGCCTCCGCCGCGCCCCGCCACCCGCGACGTTGACATTTCGGGTCATCCCGCCTATATTGGAGCCATGCCAATCCTGCCTTGTCGGCATCCAGAGAAGCTCATGCGTCAAATCGCTCCTACAAAGGACCTTCTCACCAAGCTTGATACAAAGCACCCTGACATTCTGCGCGCCGAGGGCATCGTGCCTGCTGACTATCACGGGAGCATGGTGTTCCGTTCCGCAATCGAGAGCATTCGCGGGACGTTCGCGGCCACTACAAGCCCCCGCGCCCAGTTCACCAACGCGATTCTGGCCCGGATGAAGGATGCCGGACTGCTGAAGGAGTGGCAGTCCATCGGAGGCCGCGGCCGGTGCGACTACAATCTGGTGCTTCCGAAGGCACGCGGCGACTGGCACGTCGCAGTCGAGAGCAAGGGCGGCGAAGGCAACAGCTTCAACATCGGCGACCGGCCTAACTGGTCGGATGAATACGTCATCTGGGGCCATCTTGACGGCTCGATAGTAAACCAGCCTGACTACGGGGCGTCGGCGAACTTGTTCACCCGACTTAGCGCCGAGATAGTCGCCAACGGCAAGCGGGTGGATGCGTATGTCGTTTGGGACCGATTCTGCGGCACCAGTATCCGGCCGTGTCCCAAGATGCCCGGTGATGGGATTGGACAGATTCCGCCGCCCTGCGTCTTCCTGCTGCCCCGCGGCGTGCCCACCGCGGATGAACCGTCCCCGCGCCTTGCCCGCCTTGACGAAGTCAGATTCATCAGGGCGATGCTGGACCTGACCGGGGCGAAAGAGGCCGATTGGGACGTTCATGTGAAGCGTGTCGGAATCGAGGTCTATCGCAAAGACTCGACTCAATACAAGTCAGTGCCCATGCGCCGGGTGACGGTCTACCAGGGTGACGCCGTGCTTGAGCAGAAGGACATCAAGATAACGCGCGGTGAGCACATCTTCCGTGACGCGCCGCGCCTGCGTGACAAGCCCAGTTCCTGACATGGCCCAGCAGCAACTCTTCCTCGACACTGAACCGAAGCGGCTGGACCCGCGGCTCTGGCACGGTTCCTTCAATGGCAAGGAAAGCACTCTCCAGCAACTCTCGCCCTACGTCGGGAAGCTCAAATCAGGCATGGTGCAGACTCTCCTGCGGCTGTACTCCCAGGAAGGCGACTGGGTGCTCGACCCATTCTGCGGCTCCGGCGTCGTCCCTCTTGAGGCCCTGCTTCACGGCCGGCGCGCCATCGGGAACGACCTCAGTCCGTACGCCTTTCACCTGACGCTTGGCAAACTCGCGGTGCCAAGGTCAGAGCCAGAAGCCCTTACCCGCGCGACGGCTGCGATGGACGCGGCAGAGACCCGCGCCAAAGAACTCCGCTCGTCTGACTTCCCCGACTACGTGCGCGCCTTCTTTCACCCGGACACCCTCTTGGAGACAGCCGCCGCATTCGAGATACTCACCGACCGAAAGGAGCACTTCCTTTTGGCCTGCCTGATGGGCATACTGCACCATGTCCGCCCCGGATTCCTGTCCTACCCGGCGAGTCACCTGACTCCCTACCTCAGGGAGAAGAAATACCCCCGCGACGAGTACGCCTCGATGTACGCGTACCGACCGGTTCGGCCCCGCCTCATAGCCAAGGTGCGACGGGCCTTTCGCCGCACGATTATCGCCAAGCCCTGGCGCTCGACCGACTATCAGGTGCTCTGCGAGAACTCAATGGACCTCTCGCTACCCGATGAGTCCGTAGACCTCGTGCTCTCCAGCCCGCCCTATTTCGGAGCACTCGACTATGCACGCGACAACCGACTCAGGCTCTGGTTCCTTGGCTCCAAAGACTGGAAAGCGCTTGACCGCTCACTAACGGCGCGGGACGAAGTGTATATTCCGCAGATGACAGAGTGCCTCAAAGAGATGGAACGTGTGCTCAAACCCGGTCGGCACTGCGTGCTCGTGCTTGGCGACGTCGAACGTGACGGCAAGAGCAGACGGACGGCTGAACTCATTGGCGAGCTAGCTGAGTCCGTGACCGAGTCGCGCCTGCGCGTTCTCCATCTCGTCCGAGACGAGATACCGGACATCCGCCGCTCCCGCCGCCGCACGAGCACCACCAAAGTCGAGAAGATTCTGGTGCTCAGGAAGCGTGCCGACTCTATCCACACAGTTGACAGAGAACCCGTCGCCGTCGCCGACGCGCCAAGACGACGGTCGGCCAGCAGAAGACGAGGATAGCCACCCTAGGAGGCTGATGTGCCGAAGCAGCCAGTCGCAGCCAATGCGCCCAAGAAGGATGTGCCACCTGCTGACCACACGAAGATTGGCACGCAGGTGGATACCATCGATGTTCGAATCAGCTATCAGATCATTCATCTATTCTCCGAGGGCCTCTACCAGAGTCCGCACAAAGCCATTGAGGAACTCGTGGCAAACGCATTCGATGCAGGGGCGCTACATGTCCACGTTGTTATGTCGCCTGACCTATCCGCTCCAGACGCGACCATTGCGGTCATCGATGACGGTGCCGGAATGGACAAGGCGGGGCTGCATCAGCTCTGGGTGATAGGCGACAGCCCTAAGCGGAGGAACACCTATGTCAGTCCCCGCGGACGAAAGCAAATCGGCAAGTTCGGGATCGGCAAGCTCGCCACCTACGTCCTCGCTCGCAGTCTGACGCATATCTGCAAGAGAGGAAAGGACTATTTCGCCACAACAATGGACTACGGGAAGATACCGACGGGAGAAGGCGGTGGCATATATGCACGACGTGGGGTGAAGATCCCTCTTCGACAGTTGACGAAAAAGGAAGCTCAGGCGGCTGTCGCCCCGTGGACCACTGGCTCGAAAGACGGCTACAAGGCTCTCCGGTTGTTCGGCGCCGACGAGCCCGATAGTTGGACCGTTGCCATAATGTCCGACCTAAAGGATATGGCGTTGGAACTGAGACGCGGAACACTTCAATGGGTCCTGAGAACCGCAATGCCCCTTCGTGACGACTTCGGGTTATTCCTAGACGGAGACGCCGTCAAGCCGTCCAAGATTAAGGCTAGACGACTCGGGCACTGGGAGTTGGGCACCGACGTCAGCGAGCTGCCGCAGCCGGCTCCGGATGACCTGGAAGTCATCGAACTGAAAACCGAAGGAGCGACTGTGGGCCCTCGCAAGGGATTGGTTAACAGCAAGCTCGGTGTGGTGACGGGGTACTATGAGGTATTCGAGGATCCGATTGTGGGGGCTAAATCGGACGAGATTGAGCGCAGCAACGGGTTCTTCGTGTACGTACACGGTCGCTTGGTCAACATCGCGGACGCCGGCTTCGGCATCAATAGGAATCTACTCCGTCACGGCACTTTCTCTCGCTTCAGGATGGTGGCGCAAGTGGACAAGCTGGATGAGAGCCTTCGCTCATCCAGAGAGACATTCCGAGACGACACGGTCGTCGTGGAGACCAGGAACCTGCTTCACGGAGCGTTCAATCACGCCCGCGTAGAGCTTGAGAAGGCAGAGGCCGCGCGCACGCCACAGGCACGTCTCACTCATCGCATAGGCGACACGCCAGGTAGCCTAGCGCGATGGCCCATTGTCGACTTGGCGGAGGCGGCGCTCACCGGGAGCTATGCACCGAGGTACGTTCGAGTGCCTGGCGGACTCTCACGCGACGGGCAGACCGAGTTCCTTGCCTCCCTGCGTGAACGCGCGGAGGACTCGGCCTCCTTCGTCACCGACGTGCGGGTCGAGGACAGGGCAGTCGACGCACCCCTTGCGCTGTTCGATGCCGAATCGGGCATCCTTGTGGTGAACTCGCTCCATCCCTTCGTTGCGGCATTCCGAGACTCTTTCGAGGATGGACCCAGCCAGCAGCCGCTGCAGTTGCTGGCGATGGCAGAGGTCCTGCTCGAAGCGCATCTGTTCAAGGAGGGGGTGGACCAAGAGCGTATTCACGATGCTCTCGACCGTCGAGACGAGGTTCTGAGGTTCTTTGCGCGCTCGTCGGGCCGGCGAACGGCCTCAGCGATAGCAGAAGCTCTGGAGGACGCGGCAAGCGACAAGCACCAGTTGGAGCTGGAACTTGTAGAGGCATTTGACTGTCTCGGTTTCGAGGCCGTCCACACTGGAGGCAAGTCCGGCGAACCTGATGGAGTCGCGTCCGCCCGCCTAGCGGCACAACAGGACGGCACAGCGAGAGCGTACAAAGTCAGCTTGGAAGCAAAGAGCAAAGAGGCCCCTGGTAAGAAAGTCTCGGCAAAAGGGGTGGGGATATCTACGGTGGCGCGTCACCGCAAAGACAAGGAGTGTGACCACGCCGTCGTGGTTGGCCCGGACTTCCCCACGTCGAAAGGCGATGATTCCGCACTGCAGAAAGAAATGGCTAACGACAAAGCACAGACCGGCAAGACCATCACGCTCATCCGGATTTCGGACTTCGCTCGTCTTGTAAGGAACTCTCCCCTGCGTAGGCTCGGTCTTGCCGAACTCCGCAAGCTGTTCCAGTCCTGTTCGATGCCCGAAGAGTCGCAGAAGTGGATTGACGAGCTACTCAAAGCCCCGCCGACCACTCCGCCCTTCAAACCGATCCTCGACGCGATATGGAAGCTGCAGGCGGACGCACCTGCTGAGACAGTGGATTACGGGTCAATCGCCACGGAGCTTCGGACGACGCACAAGGAGTTGGCGCTGTCAAAGGCCGATATCGCCGGACATTGCCGCGCGCTTTCGCAGTTCGTCCCTGGCCTCGTCATCTTCCGCAAAGCCTCCGTCGAACTCAACCAGAAGCCCGAGGCGATCATCGAAGCGGTCAGAAACGCTTGGAGCCTGTATCGTGACGATGAACGACCGCGCGTGGGAGTCTAGGCCACGAGCCAGAAATGGTCACGAATCGGCAAGACGCGCATATCATGGTAGCATCGAGCCTATCCCTTATGGCCAAGCCGCCTCACCCGTTTCCGGCCAGAATGGCGCCTTCGATTGTATGGGAAACACTGCTCCACACGCGACAGGGCATTAGAGTACTTGACCCCATGGCTGGTTCGGGCACGACCCTAGCTGTGGCCAAGGCCACTGGACATCACGCGACTGGCTTCGACATCGACCCGCTGGCCATCATTATCGCAACGGCGCTCTGCACGAACGTGGACGAACTGGCGCTAACGGAAGCGGCTGCCAGTGTCCTGGAGTTGGCGACCAGGAACTCAAGGCGGCTCGCGCTGCGCGATTCGTACCCGCCCGATTCTGATGAAGAAACGAGAACCTTCCTTCGCTTCTGGTTCAACCCAGCCAACCGCCGACAGCTAACCGTGCTTGCGCAAGCCATCAGGGGCCACAGAGATAAGTCAGTACGGACCCTCATGTGGTGTGCGTTCTCGCGACTAATAGTGACCAAGCAGGCCGGAGCGTCCCTCGCAATGGACGTGCCGCACAGCCGGCCGCACAAGGTGTACACCAAGGCACCCATAAGCCCACTGACTCACTTCACGCGTGCAATACAAGCCGTTATCAAAGGTGCGCCCTTCAGGGACCGTGTTCGACGGCCAGGGACGGCATCAATGAGTCGTTGCGATGCGCGGCACCTTCCGCTCAAGGACCGCACGGTCGATATGGTCATTACTTCTCCGCCCTACGCCAATGGCATTGACTACCTGCGCGGACACAGGATGTCGCTGGTGTGGATGGGCTACAGCATCAAGGAACTGCGAAACGTCCGGCACACTGGCATCGGGGCCGAGGTGTCGGCGCCACCAGGGACCAGACCGGACCATGTCACGGCAGCACTGATGGCAATGGGCGACACACAGAGCCTGCCCAGCCGCCAGCAGGGCGTTCTTGCACGATACGCCGACGACATGAACTGCGTCGTGGCTGAGATCAAACGTGTCCTCGTTCCTAGGGGCAGAGCCGTCGTGGTCGTCGGAAACGCGGCTATCCGAGGGGTCTTCATCAGCAACTCCGCGGCCATCAATCTCTTGGCCGAAAGGAACGGCCTGGCAGTCGTATCCGAACGTCGGCGCACCTTGGACCCATCAAGACGATCCCTTCCGCCACCCGGCCATGCAGGGGCGGGGCAAAGCCTCCGGAAGAGACTAAATGAGGAAACCATCCTCGAGATGGTCGCGTGAGATTCGAATCGGCTCAGACCATACAGTGGAATCTTAGGGACACGCACCTGTTGCTTCCCGTCCGTTTGACACGCCCGCCCGCGAGCCTTGGAATGCCGCTCATGCCCGAGCAGAAGTCCGCCAAACGCGCGTCAGGCATGATATCCACCGCTGTATCCGTGCATTCTCACGCCTAATGGAATGGCGATGACGAGACCAAGCAGTTCGGGAGGAACGCCTATCGGTCGCCAGATCTCAAGACTCGCTCGCCGACAGACGCGCTTGGAGCTCATCGTCAGCCGAGTCCAGCGCCTAGCAGGGGCCAAATTCGCAGCAGGTCTGCGGTACGTCGTGCTGTACGGGTCTTCCGTAGGGAACTCGTCGGCGAGAGATCTTGATGTGCTGTTTGTCTCATGCCGTTCCGACTGTCGCTTCATACGCACCAGCCTTGGGCGAAGGACGCTCAATCTGCACATAGTCACTCCGGAAGTAATCCGCGCCGACTTGACTCTCGACCGCTTCGGCTGGATCTTCCTGACGAAACTCCTTGGACCAACTCGGCTTCTCGCCGGGAAGATGTCCGCGGTCGATTCCGATCGTGCGCTAGCGTACCTACGGCTGTGCGGCCAGTGGGCGAGCGCCAACTCAGTGACCACGATCCGCGGATACGACGACATACACCGCGCCGTGGTAGAGACCCTGACGCTGTGGAATCCTCAGTTCCAGGAGTATGTGCGTCGCGGGAAGATCGACTTGGACCACTATAGGCGCTGTGCTACTAACCTGCTGCCCCGTTCACTGGAGTCGGCCGAACTCTTGGCACCTGACACAGAGGGTATTGCCCTCAATACTTCTTCTGCCCTATACCGCGCCGCGGACTTGAGGCTCATTCTGCTGAAGTATTGGGGATACTACTTCCTGTACCAGACTGACGCGAGGCTGTACCTCGCGGACATAGTAGACATGCTCCTCCTCAAGAAGGGCCTACTCTGAGTAGACGACGGGCCGTCATGATGTACGGCACATACCCTACAGCACAAGAGTCCCAGGTCGCTAGGCTTGTGGGCGCGTTCACAGAGGCCTGCCTCAAAGCAGGCTTCAGGTTCATCACGAGGAACGGGGGCCAGCAGGATGGAAAGAGCTTATGGCCGGGTGCCAAGCACAACTGGCTACCGATTGACAACCTGGTCATCGCAAGTGTAGCGCAGACTCTCCCGAGAATCTGCCCCGGCACGCCTATCGGGAGTCGGCTGAGGACCTATGTCACCTTGGGACGAACGCGGCCCGTGGATGTTGGTCAGGAGTTCCTTGACTGCCCGGGTCGTCGGTTTGAGATGTACTCCGTCTTCCTGGACGAAGCAGACGTAATCGTCTTTGTGGGCGGCAGCCACGGAGTCCTGAGGTTTGCCCTCATGTGTCACGTCCTGCAGCACTCATTCGTTGCCGTGACCGCTTATGGCGGTGCCTCAAAAGAGGAAGTTGGCGATTCGTTCTACAGCCATGTCCACGAGCGGGGGCACTACCAAAACCTTCGTCGGAGTGATATACTGATGCTGGGAGACCAACACATACATGGTGCCGACCTGCTTGGCATTGTACAGTGGAATCTGCAGAGTCGTGCTCTGTTTGCCTTGCGTGAGACACTGGCCGGCCGTATGGAAGTACGGGACCTACTGGCCCTCGGGATTGCTGCGGGAGAGCGATTGGCCACCTTTCTGGGGCGGGTTATGGCGATCCTGTGCGTAGTGACTCTGGTGTTCCTTCTTTTCCGCGAGTACGTCATCCCGCTGGTTCGTTCGATTGCGTGGTTGGTGGCGGTCTGGAAGGGGCACGCATCAAAGTGAAGACCTTGCCGCGGCCCGCCGCCTGCCATTTCGCTTTGGACATCGGAGGTACGCTTATGGACCTCGACAGAATAGCACTCCTGGCACTGAACAAACTGGACCTACTGACGGGGCCTATAACCGCTCGCGATATGGTGAAAGCTGGCGTTCGGTTCAACGGATTCGACTTCTCCTTCTTCTTCCTGAACGTGCAGGCGATGGCCGCAATCCGAGGCGTCGGTGGTAGGCCCGAAGCGGCACTCCGCAAGTACCGCGCTCTTGCCCTCCGGATGCTCCGGGAAGCCGTCGACGTGCGTCCCGTTCTGAGTGTCCTCACTCGGCTGGGGGGGGTTTCCATCGCCACGAACGGGACTATTCAAGCGACGAGAGCGATTCTTCGCGCAATGAAGATCAGTGACCTCATTCCACGCGGTGAGGTGTATACATCGGAGGAGTATGGGGCCATGAAGAGCGAAGGCGTCATCCACCGTGCGATCCGGCAGCGCTGGGGTGATCGTTCCATCTGGGCCGTGGGAGACAGCATAAAGCAAGACCTGAGGCCGGCTAGCGCTGCTGGCATGCTTCCGGTCTGGGTAACGGAATTCTGCACCGAGGAGGAACTGAGGGAGATGCCTCCGCCGGGGACAGTACGCATCAAGTCCATTAGCGAGCTGCCCGGCATGTTCGGACGGCGGCAAGTTCCGCGCAACCGCAGGGACACAATAGGAGATTCCTGACGCAACGTCATTCCAGATTGCAGACGACAGCGCGTGCTGCCAGCGGCAGCCGTAGTTAGCTGAGAGCAGTTAGGAGCTAGCCGCGGCCAAGGGCCGCGTGTGTCGGGTTACCAGTTGCCATTGTCCAGTGCGGGCCTCCGCTTTCCGTTCCCCGGTCTCGCGCAGCCGTCTTGTGATGCGAACCGGGCTCCGCCCCTGTCGCGCGGTTCATTCTCGTGCACCCCGAATCCTCAGCGACACGGCAAACGATTCCTGCCGTGCGGGCTACGGCGATGGGGAGAAAAGGGACACCTCCTATCTTCCCCGTCTGAGGAGTGTCGAGCAGGCCATTTGCGGCGGAGGAAGCGGTCGAGGCCGTCGAGGGCGAGTTCGCGGAGAGCGATTAGTGATAAGCGATGAGCGCTGAGTGCGGACGCCGGAATGCGAGAACGCAGAGCGGCGAACTTGCGGGCAAAGATCTTGGTCCCGCACGGTCTTGAGCGCACCGCTCCGCGCCCCAAGTCGCCTCCCAGTCTCGAGCGCTCCGCTTCCCACTTCCGCGCCATTTGTCTGTAGTTCAAGACCTCGGTCCTTAAACCCCCAGTCCTAAGTCGCGCGGTTCATTTAAATGAACCGCGTGTTGTGGATTGCCGGTTCCTCCAAGACGGAGGACGGGGAGACTCTGGTCACCCAGTCTGAGAAGTGTAGAGCAGGCTACTTGCGGCGGAGATAGCAATCGAGGCCGTCGAGGGCGAGTTCGGCAAACCTGCGGCCCAGCTCTTTGTCTTTGCACTTCTCAAGCGCTTCGGCCAGCACCTTCTCCCGCTCCGGCGTCCCGGGCAGCGTGTAGTGGGCATCGCTCACGAGCGACCAGAGCCAGGAGTTCCAGTACATCCGTTCCGGGGTCAGGCGGTCCCGGGTCTCGACTGCCGCTGACGCCGCGCTCACGCCCATGCCGACTGCCACCTGCCGGTTGAGCATCTCCGGCGTGATTCCCCTCAGTTCCCGCTCCAACGCGGTCGGCCGATGGTACGGCTTGGCCGGCGTGACAGCCCCGAAGGCACCGGTCGCTTCCATCTTCTCGAAGAGCTCTACCACGCGGTCGCGCACCAGCCGGACGTCTTTGTCGGAGAGCACGTGCGCGGCCACACCTTCGCCGACGACCCGCGCCATCCGCCTGAGCCGCACATGCTGCAGCCTTCCCCGCGTCGAGCTGAGCGCGCCCCAGAATTTCCTTGCGAGGAGGTGAAGATACTGCCGGTCGGTGGCGGCAAGGCCGTGCCCGATTTCGCCTTCAAGATAGTTCACGAGGATGTCGAGTCGCTTGCGCCGGCTGGCTGCCGCTGCCAGGTTCACGACCCGCTTCACCCGCTCCTCCGAGGAAAGCGGCGGCTTGCCCTCGAACCTTCTAGCCACGGTCGTCTTGATGTCGTAGTTGCGTACCTGATTCCCGATCTGTGCGGGCAGGACATCGGTCACCCTGGCTACTGCCTCGCTTCCCTGTTTCTCGACCGGCAGGGGTTGTGAAGTGTACTGGTCCAGCAGATCGGCAATCTCGCTGAAGCTCGCCCGGCACGCCCGCAGGTAGTCGGCCACCAGCGACAGAGTGGGGTTCGAGTGCAGGCCTGACTCCAGCCGCGACACCAACGCCTGATCCATGCTGCCGCCGGCCAGTCCAGCCAGCTCAGCCTGAGTCAGCGAGGCCCTCTTGCGGAGTGACCGCAGCCTCAGGCCCAGCTCCCTGGTCATCGGCAAGTCGTCAGTTTTTCGGCTCAATCATCACCTCTGAATATGTAGTATATAACATTCTCCCCAAACCGCCAGTCGGCGTCCTAACTCCTCTATCCTCAATCCTCTATCTTCTCTCCTCGCCCGGATCCCTCCTACGCCTCCCCCGTAGCTATCCGCATAGCTTCCGAAGTCACAACCCGAGGAACTTCCCCGGGAACGACGCGGGCTACTTCGACGGCTGTTTCCACCGCTACTTCTTCCGCTACTTCGCGAGCAACGACGCCAGTTCCTTGTCCGGTTCCTTGCCGAGTAACGAGTCAGGTTCCTTCCCGAGGTCCTTGCTGGAATACAGTCCATGCTACAGCCCGAGTTCCTTCCCGGAATACTCTGCAGATAACCTCGAGACCAACTTGCGGAGCTTCTTGGAGAGGAACGAGAAAGGCTCCGGCGCACGCCGCAGCCGGAGTCAGGCCGCACTCGACTCCGCAGGGCCGGGGCCGAGCCAAAGAGAACGGGAGTCCCGAAGGACTCCCGCTGGATGGTTGGACTCGAACTCGGGCTTAGACTACGCCCTGGTCGAGCATCGAGTCGGCGACTTTGACGAAGCCGGCGATGTTCGCACCCTGCATGTAGTTGACGAAGTCGCCGTCTTTGCCGTACCTGACGCACTGCTCGTGGATGGCTTTCATAATCCCGTGCAGCCGCTGGTCGACCTCTTCGCTGGCCCAGGAGAGGCGCAGGCTGTTCTGCGACATCTCGAGCCCGGAGGTGGCGACGCCGCCGGCATTGGACGCCTTGCCCGGCGAGTAGAGAATCCTCGCCTGGGCGAAGATGTGCTGCGCCTCGGGCGTGCAGGGCATATTGGCGCCTTCGGCCACGCAGGAGCAGCCGTTCTTGATGAGCGCCTCGGCGTCGGCCTTGTCGAGCTCGTTCTGGGTGGCGCAGGGCAGTGCGATGTCGACCTTGACTTCCCACGGCCGCTTGCCGGCAACGAACGTGACGCCGAACTTGTCGGCGTAGTCCTTCACCTTGTCGCGTCGGCTCGCCCGCATCTCGAGCATGTACGCGACCTTCTCGCCCTTGACGCCGTCGGCATCATAGACGTAGCCGTCCGGGCCGGAAACCGTCACGACCCTGGCACCGAGCTGCGTCGCCTTGGTGGTGGCGCCCCACGCGACGTTGCCGAACCCGGAGACGGCAACGGTCTTGCCCTCAAAGCTCTGCCCTTTGGTCTTAAGCATCTCCTGCGCGAAGTAGACGAGCCCGAATCCGGTCGCCTCCGGCCGCATCAGGCTGCCGCCCCAGTTGGCGCCTTTGCCCGTGAGCACGCCGGTGAACTCGCCCCGCAGCCTCCGATACTGGCCGAACAGGAAGCCGATTTCACGTCCGCCGACCCCGATGTCGCCGGCCGGCACGTCGGTATCCGGACCGATGTACTTCTCGAGCTCGGTCATGAATGACTGGCAGAAGCGCATCACTTCGCCGTCCGACTTGCCGGTCGGGTCGAAGTCGGATCCGCCCTTGCCGCCGCCCATCGGCAGCGTGGTCAGCGCGTTCTTGAACACCTGCTCGAACGCGAGGAACTTGAGGATGCTCAGGTTGACGCTCTTGTGGAATCTCAGCCCGCCCTTGTACGGACCTATGGCGCCGTTCATCTGGATGCGGTAGCCGCGGTTGACCTGCACCTCACCCTTGTCGTCGACCCAGGGCACCCGGAACAAGAAGACGCGCTCCGGCTCGCAGAGGCGCTCCAGTATCTTCGCCTTCTGGTACTTCGGGTTCTTTTCGAGATAGGGCATCAGGGTTTCCACCACCTCACGGACCGCCTGGTGGAACTCCTTTTCGCCTGGGTTCCGCGCGACTATGCCTTCCATGAAGGCGTTGACTGCGTCAGACATTCTATCCTCCTGTTTGAGCTGCAACAGACGGTAATTGTCGGGCGATATTGGTATCTCTGTCAAACGCCGGATCCGACCGGCGGCCGGTCAATTATACTGCCGACCCCGGGCACGTCAATCCTGCCGGTCGGCTACTTCCCGGTCGCGTCGAACGCCGAAAACGGAACGCGGCTCCGGTCGGCGACGCGGCTACCGGTGATGGTATCAAGAATCTCGAACCGCCCGCTCTTCCCGGTCATGGTATCGGTCAACGCAAAGACCTTGACCTTCACCCTGGCCGACTCGGTCGCGGGTGCCGGCACCTCCCAGGCAAACCGGCCCGGACCCGCTGCTTTGCCCAGGCGGGTCCACGAAGCTCCGTCGTTGACCGACACATAGAGGACCGTGGAATCTACTGTACCGGGCGGGCCTCCGGTCCACGCAATTGTGTCCTGCGAGTACATCAGCAACTTCTCGCCCGTGTCCGGAGCGGACACGACGAGTCGCGGTACAGTCTGGAACCGCCAGATTGGCCCGAGCACGGTGTCGAAGTCATCGTAGGCCTTCACCCGCCAGTAGTACCACGTCGAGCAGGCCACCCCGGTCGGTCGGAAAGTCGTATCGAATCCGTTCTCCCTGAATACTGACAAAGCCGAGTCTGTGCCAAAGGCGACGGCAAAGTACGCCCTGTCTCCTTCGTCCGGGTCATGGCTCTCCCAGGACAGGACCAGTCCGACGCTCAAGCCGAAACCGGAGTCGCACGGGTGCGGATTGGACGGCACCCACGGCGGGTGGTTGCCGGTCGGGTCGAGTGGGTTCTCCCACTTCCGGCACGTCAGCAGCACGACGGCAGCGACGAACACGACCAGCGCCAGCCTGCCGGCGGACGCGCCGTTCGGTATGCGGACTTCGGGTTTCCCCGGCGCTACCATCTGACCACCCAGTATGCTCCGCCCAGGGCAAGGCCGGCAAGGAGAGCGACATTGCGCCTCATGTCCCACGCGGCCGTCGACCTGCGGTACTTCGCGGCGTCGGGCGGAGTGGTTGCCGCCACGTACCTGGCGTACTCGGACTCGCCCATGAAGGCCGAGCCGACCCCGGCGCCGATGCCGGCGACCGCCGCCAGCAGCAGCGGCCACTTCCTCGTTTCCATCCGGTCCAGGGCTGCGTGGACCATGGTCGATTCGGAGAACTGGACGTTTATGTCTCCGGTCCAATCGTAGTAGCCCGGTCGCCGCAGGCGCAGCGCATATCGGGCCGGGTCCAGCTCCGCTTCGTAGGGCGTCTTGCCTGCGTCCTGCTCGTTCACAAACAGGTTCACGCTGGACGGGTCTGACTTGACGACGAGCCACCCCTTGCCGTAGCCGAGGCGGCAGGTAACGCCGACCGGCCCGGCCGACTTCAGGTCGACGATCTTAACCGCGTCCCGGTATCCCTTGAGGCGCGCGGTAATCGTGTGCTGACCATATGGAATCCGGGCGATAGCCAACCCGCCGTCCGGAGCCGTGCCCCTGGGCTGGCCGTCGAGCAGTACTTCTGCTCCGACCGGTTCGGTAGTGACGACAATCGAGCCGAACTTGCCCGAGATCGTGAACTCCCCGATGAACGGCCGATACCCTCTGCGGGAGAGTTCGTAGTCGTGCCGTCCCGGCCCGAGGTCACTCAACGCCAGCGGCGTCTTGCCGCGGTTGCGGCCGTCGACGGCTACGTCCGCACCCGACGGGTCGGAGGTGAAACGCACGACACCGCCGCTGACGTCGGCACTGCCCGACACCCGCGGCGTCGTGGGTTGGCGCGGGGGCGGCGCATCCGGCAGTTTCGCCCCGCACTTCTTGCAGAACTTGTCGCTGTCCTTGTTGACCGCGCCGCAGCTCGGGCAGGTCTTGGTGGCGAAGACCAGGCCGGCGCTCAGCGCCAGCACGACCAGCACCAGAATCACCCGCGGGATGCTTCGAGTCACTTCACTCCGGGAGCCGCGGACCGATGACCGATGTACGCATGCTAGAACTTGTAGCCGCACTTCGTGCAGAACATCGCGTTGGGCTCGCGCCGCGCGTCGCACTGCGGACAGGTTGCACGCCCGGCCGACACTGTCAGTCTGACGCTGGTGTGGGGCGCAACCTTTGTGCCCGGTTTGAGGCTGGTTGCCATCACCATGCCGGCAGCGTAACCGTCGCTGTACTGCGAATCCACCTTGACGGTGTCAATTGCCAGCCGCGCCAGCCGCGACCGGGCTTCGTCCAGGGCGATGCCGGCCAGGTCCGGCACTGCCACCTTGCCGCCGCTGACGTTCAGCCTGACAACGCTGGAACGATGAACCTTCTCGCCCGCCTCCGGGTCCTGGGCCAACACGACCCCGGCCGGCAGCGTGTCGTCCACCGCGGCCGCTTCGATCCGCAGGCCCTTCGTCCGCAGTGCCTGCCCGGCTGCTTCGCTGCTCAGGCCCGTCACCGCCGGTACGCTGCGCAGTCCGATTCTCTCGTAGAGCAGGAGGCCGGCCACGACCGCAATCACCGCACCAATCGAGATGAATATCGGCGCCAGCTTCACTCGCCGCGGTCGGACCCGAGCCGGCTCGGGTTCGGTCTGCTCCAGCACATCCAGGGGCTGCGCCGGAGCCTCCACGGTTGCGGCCGGCGGCTGCACCAACCGCACCGAAGCTCCGGCTGCGTCCTCTAGCGCCCGGCGGAACTCCCCGGCGGACTGGAACCGGTCGGACGGGTCCTTGGCGAGCGCCCGGTGTATGATCCGCTCCAGCTCGGCCGAAACCGCCGGGTTGATCGTCCGCGGATCCGGCGGCGGTGTCCCGACGTGAGCTTCCATAATCTGGAACTTCATCTCGGCATCGAACGGCAGCTTGCCGGTCGCCGCCTGAAACAGGACGACACCCAGTGAGTAGATGTCGGAACGGAAATCCATCGGCTTGCCCTGGCAGCGCTCCGGCGACATGTACCTGACCGTGGACACGTACTTGACGGCGCCGACCTTGGCCAGACCGTAATCGATCAGCTTCCAGCCTACGCCGTTGAGCACGATGTGCGACGGGCTGATGTCACGATGGAGCACGCCCTCCCCGTGCGCGCGTTCGAGGTCACGCAGCACCTCAAGGAACGTCTGCAGCAGTTCGGGTTCAGGAAGCGGACCGCGCTCTTTGAGCACGTCGGCCAGTACGGCAGCCTTGCTGGCACCGGCCGAATCCGGGTGAGCGCCTCCGCTCTTCTCGTCTGACTGACTCATCTCTCTGGTGATACTCCGTTTAACAACCAGCGCCGCGGCTGCCCGGATTGGCGATGGAAGGGCTTCACCAACATGCGCTGTGTCGTATTGTAGCTATTCCGAGGACAAGTGCAAGTACCTGGGACACATCCGGGCGTATCCGGTTCAGGTTCAACTGACGATGGCCGCCGGCTAGCGAATTCCCTCCGGAGCCACCGGCCGATCGGCCCCGGCCAGCAGGTTACGGGCGATCGGCACATAGGCCGAACCCGGATACTCGACTATCAACTGCTCGAGCGCCTCGCGGTGCTTCGCATCGTCTTTCAAATCCTCACGATAGAGCGCGGCCTGCTCGAGCATTGCCTTGGGTGCGAGCACGCTGCTGCCGAAGCGCCGGCGATAGCCTTCAAGCACCGCCAGCGCCTCCTTCGGCCGAGACTTCGCACGGAGCGACCGCGCCAGCAGAAAACAGGCCTGTTCCGCGACCGGGTCGTCACCGCCGGCCAGGACTCGGACCTTCGCCGTATCGACCGCGCCGGTCTCGGCACCCAGCATCAGCCGCGCGAGTTCGCCCGCGCGTTCACCGCCCCCGGTCAGCAGCGCGAGCTCTAGGCCGTCATTGACCAGCCGGCTCTGCGGGAAACGTTTGGCGAGTTCAGCCACATAGACGCCGGCGGAATCGAACCGCCCTTCGTAGAAGAACGCCCTTGCGACGAGGAAAAGCAGGCGGTCGGTCGGCCGGCCCGGCTTCAGGGCCGCGGCCCGCGCCTGCTCGGTGCGACCGAGACCAAGGAGCGATGCCGCCAGACCGAACGCGGCCGGCTCGTGGTTCGGCTGCCGCGAGACCGCGCGCCGATAGACTTCCGCAGCCCGCTCATAGTCTGCCTGCTCACGGTACAACTCGCCGAGTTCGACCTGCGCGCCGATTCCGTTGTCCATCGACAGCTCGGCCTGTGCCTCCTTGACTCTTCCCATCAACCTCAGCACCCGCGCGGCGTCGACGTGTACCTTCTGCTCCTGATACACTGCCAGCGCGGCCCGCAGCGCGCCCTGCGCCTCGCATTCGTGCGCGAACCGGTACAGCTCCTGGGCGGTCAGCACGGGTTTGAGCACCCGCACCGCTTCGGCTTCCTTCTTCATACCGAGGTGCGCCTCGGCCTCGGCCCGTGCGCGCACCACGCGGTCCTGGACCTTCCCCAGCTCAACGATCGTACCGCCGCCGCCCCGGACCGCGAGGGCCGCGAGCTTCCGCCGATAGCGGTCAAACATCTGCGGAGAAGCATTGAGTATCGACACGACCTCGCGGGTTGCCTGAACCGGCTGACCGGCTGCCTCGTACAGATCAACCAGCCGTTCGCCCGCCGCAAAGGCGTCGCCGCCCCGCTTCCGCGCCTGCTGATAGTACTCGATCGCCGACCCATAGTCCTCGTTCCGGGCAAACACCTCGGCGAGTGCCGGGAGTCTATCCGGCCACTTCGCCGCGACCCGGCGGCCATGGGAACGTGCGTCCGACATGCGCTTCATCCCCAGCAGACCTCCGAGCAGCCCGTAAGAGTAGGCGGGTTTATCCGGATGCTGCGCGGCCAGCCTGCGGCTGACCGCGACCAGCGTATCGTACTGCTGCAACTGCCCGGCAAGCCGCACGAACCCGTCGTACGCGGGCTGGTCCTGCGGATTCTTGTTAACGGCGAGCCGGTACTCCTCAAGCGCCTGCTCGAGCTGCCCGGCCCGCTCCAGTATCAGGCCGCTTGAGTAGCTCTGGCTCAAGGCCAAAGTGGCAAGCAACAAGTGGAGAATGGCAAATGACCGAAGACGGGCCTCATTCGTTCGGTTCGACTTTGTCATTTCCACGTCGTCATTTCTCGTTGGCTACTCACTGAGCAGCCTCTGAAAGTAGTCCCTTATCATCTGCTCGTACTCGGCCGGGTAACCCTGCTTGAGTGCGCGCATCAGCTCCTCGCGCAGCAGGCGGTTGCGCTCGCCTTTGTCCTCGGGCAACCGCGGCCTATCGAGGACCTCGAACTCCTTGCCCGACTCGCTCTCACGCTCCTCTTTGAATCCCTGCTGCCGGATGCTGCGCTGGGCATCGAGCAGGTGCGACAGAATGCTCTCCTGCCGCTGTATCAACTCGCGGCTCACGTTCAGCTCCGACAGGTCTCTCTCTACCGCCTTCATCTCATCCAGCAGCCCCTCCAGGCTCGAAGTCAATCCCGGCTGGGTCCCGCCCATCTCATCGAGCATCTGTTCAAGCTGCTCGCGCAGGGCCCGCTGCTTGCCGAGTATCCGGCCCAGCGCCGCCATTTGCTCTGCGCTCAGGCCGCCCGGGATCGGTATCGGGAAGCCCGACATCCCGGCATTGATGCCCATCTGCTCGCCGGTCATCTGCGAAAGCTGCTGCATCAGGCCTTCCATACCGCCCGACATCCCGCCGCCCTGCTGGGCGTTCGCCATCGCCTTGAGCAGTGCCTGCGCGGTCTGGTTGAGGCTCTGCCGTGCCTGTGCCATGCTCGACTGTGCGACTTCCGGCCGGTTGTCCACCATGCCCCGCGCCGCCTGCTCCATCTGCGCCATCGCCCTGGCCAGCTCCTGCCCGAGCCTCGGGTCAACGCTCATGCTGCGTGAACTAAGACTGGCCAGACTCTCCGCCACGATTCGTGTGGCCTCGTGCAGGCCCATCTCCTGCGCCGCGTTCTGGGACAAGTCGGGCGTGCCGGCAGCGGCCTGCTCCAGCTTCTCCTGCTCGTCGGAGACCATCAGCAGGTCCCGGGCCGCGTTGCCGAGCTCGCGTGCCACCTCGGATGACCGCTTCGACTTGAGCTTCTGGCTCAGCGAGTTGAGCGACTGGCTCATCTTCCGCAGGCTCTGACTCAGCTTATCGCTCTTTGGCTTGGCCTGACCGGGATTGCCCTGCCGCATCTGACTCGCCAACTCCCGGGCCGTCTCGGAGAGTTGCTCCCGGTCAGCCTGCTCGGCCAGGCTGGCGAGCGAGTCACCGACCTCCTTATCCGACAGCGAGTCAGCCAGGTCCTGCATCTCCTTCTGCAGACTGTCCAGCGCCTCCTTGACGTCCTGCTGCATCTGCGCGGAACGCTCTGACGGTTCCTTGCCGAGCTTGTCGGTCAGGTCCTCCTGCGTCCTGGCCAGATCCTCGGCCTTCTTCGCCAGCGCCTCAAGCCGCTGCTCCTCCATTATCTTCTTCAGCAGCTCCAGGGCGCGGTCAATCGCCTGCTTCATCTTCTCCTGGTCGAACTCGAACTTCTCCAGTGCGCGCTTCACGTCCGGCGACTGCTGCTCAAGCTTGTCCCGCAGTTGTGCGAGCGACTGCTGCAGCTCGCGGGGCAGCAGTTCGGAAAGCAACTGCTGGAGCTGGCCCATCCGTTCCATCGTCTGCTGGTCGAGGGTCATCCCCTGCGACATCTCCCTCATCATGTCCGAGACTTCCTGCTTCAGATCCGCTACCTGCTGCATCAACCCCTGCTGCCCGCCGAGCACCTTTTCCAGCGCCTGCTGCTCATCCCACGAGAGCTCGCGACTCTTCCTCATCTCATCGGAAAGCCGGTTCAACTCCTCGCCCAGCTTCGCCTGCTCCGACTGCATGGGCCCGAGCTCGGACGCGGTCCTCTCGGTCTGCCGCACGGCCGCATTGTATATCTCGTTCATAGTCGGGAAGCGCACCGAGAACATCTCGGTGCGGCTCGCCTTGGGCCCGGAAACGACGTCGTTGTCGGTCACCGACACGTAGTAGCGCATCGCCTCGCCCGGCAGCAACCCGGCGTCGGACAAATCCCACGCGTACAGCGTCGTATCCTCTCGCCTGCCCGCCAGCCGTTTCAGCGTGACACTCTGGATTCTGGACTCTGGATTCTGGATTCCGGATTCTCCTCCCTTCCCGTAATGCAGAACCAACTCCCCCAACCCGAAGTCGTCCAGGCTGTTGATGCCGAGCAGCACCCGCATCGACACGGGCAGGTCGATGTCGCGTCCCGGCCCGAACAGCTTCACGAACGGCGGCTCGTCGGCAATCGCCCGCACCACGAGCCCCGCAGCCGGCTGCAGCACCCTGTCCTCATTGTCGGCCAGCTCAATCGTACCCGTCACATCGCCGTTGATAGTGAACTCCGCCCTGAACGTGGGAAAACGGGGACTGTCCGAAAATGGGGACTGTCCCGGAGTGAGTTCGACGAGCGACTCCGAGGGACTGTCCCCTTTTTCGCTCCGAAGGACTGTCCCCGATTTTCCGGGCAATGTCCCAAGCCGTAGAGGAATCGTGTCGGAACCCAGCGCAATCCGCCCCTCCGACACCTCCCGGTTCGCCTCGCCCTCAATCTCGACCACGGTTCCCCTGAGCCCGCTCACTTCTTCTGTCTCTCGCCCCCCGCCCCCCGCACCGCGCCCAACTCCTGACACCCTTGTCTCCGGCAGACCCGAGTATGCCGGCGGCCGCAGTGTGAACACCAGCCGTTCCAGGCCCAACGGCTCCATCACGCGCACGCGGTACGTCTCAGACGACCGGCTCAGAACGCGGAACCGGTACTCAAACCCGTGCCCCGCCGCCACGACCACGCGACATGAGTCACCTTCGACTCTGAGGTCCCGTGCGTCGCTTTCTTTGCCTGACCGGATGAGGCGCGCTGAGCGGAACACCCCGGGCGGAGAAACCCGCGCCCTGAGCACAAGACTCCCGCCCGGCATCACTGCGGTGTCGCCGGGCAGAACTTCGAACGCGACGCCCTCCGCGTGAGAACCGAAGGCATTGCTGACGCCGACACGCATCCGCGCCGGCGCGGCACGGAACAGCGCCGCCATACACACGACCATCGCCACGAGTGCCGCACCCGCCCATAGCACCCGCCTCCGGTTCACAAGCTGCGCCAGCGGCAACAGCGTGAGCGCCTTCTCCACGTCCGCCACCGCCGCATCAATCATCTCCTCCGAATAGCCCTCTCGGGCAATCGTCCCTCGTCCCTCGTCCCTCGTCCCTCGTCGGGCACTTCCAGCTTCTAGCCTCTGGCTTCTAGCCTCTGACTTCGCCTGCCCTGCCGCTCTTCCCCACTGCGCCAACTGCAGCGCGACCACCAGTTTGCCGCGCACTTCCGGGAACCGTTCCTCAATCACCCTCGCCACGTTCCAGAACCGATTCTGCGCCGCCAGCCGCCACGCCAGGAACCCGACTGGCACCGCAAGCGCTGCCATCACCCATCCGCTCCAGAACATGCCAACGACAAGCAGGAGCAGCGCCCCGGCCATGGCCAACGTAAACAGCGCCAGCGCGACCGAATCCCAGGCCACGCGCTGTCCTACCAGCGCCCGCAGCCTGCGCTCTATCGCCTCACCGCGTCGGGATTCGTTCATCGCTGTTTTGCACGTCGTTCATCGTTCTTCCGGTTCCGGCACTCTGAATTCTGGATTATCCGTTTCCTACAGTAGGACGATTATACCACCCAATCCGTGCGCCCGCCACTGTCACGGCACGTCCGAGTCCCTCCTTACCCTCGCGTCGTTCTACCTCTCCTGCATCGAAAGGGTAGGGGTGAGGCGTCCTCGCGCCCGTGACATAACCCGGCGCGGGACATGACCCAAACGTCCGACGTTTGGGATCGTGTCCCAAGCCTCGCCCGCGAAAACGGGGACCGTCCCACGCCAAATGGGGACTGTACCGCGCTGAGTCCGACGCAAGCGCTCTTTGGGACTGTCCCCATTTGGCACACCCGTGACTCTCACCGCTCTCGTCCGCGGCCGTGTCCCAAGCCTCACCTGAATCGCGTGGACGCGTTTCCCCACTTCCTTCGGAAGTAGGCACAATCTGACAGCCTATTCGAGGTGGCCGGCACCATCACAGTTTAGTATATGTCCCATCCAAATCGGGCCTTCCGATCTCCTAACTTCACTATTCTCAATTCACTACTCACCATTTCCGAATCTCCCCTATCCCGTCCCCCAGGCTATTCTGGAGACTATGCGGCAAGCTGCCCGGAAAGCAGCTCAGGAGGCAGCCTGGCAGGCTATCCGGCGAGGAGTTTGGAGAGCTATCTCGCCTGCTGTTCGGTCAACTGCGGGGCGAGCTATCTGGAGAGGAACTCGGCGAGCTGCTCGGAGAGCAGCAGGGACCGCAGTCGGGCGGAGTCTCCCTCAGAGTGCC
>DDXO01000053.1 GCA_002347155.1 Caldifarciminota bacterium UBA2258 | reverse complement strand
CAGGGTATAGGGATACTGAGAGTGACATCAAGGACTGTCCAGTATTTCATGCTCTCCGTAATAGCAGGTAAGACGCGCACTCCTGAATCCTAACTCCTAACTCCTAACTTCCTCCCAAAGCGCAGCTTCGCCGTCAGCACGCGGTCGGTGCTGAACAGACGCGCGGCAACGAAGATGCACACAGCCGCGAACACCGCCATATAGCCGAAGCCGAAGAAGACCAGGCCGTAGTTGCCGAACAGAATCGCCTTCGGCATCAGGAACGGGTAGGCAAAGGGTATCGCGTACATCAGCAACTTGATCGGCAGCGATGCGGCCTCGATGTTGATGAAGACGCCGAGGAAGTAGGGAATCATCACCAGCATCATCAACGGCGTTATCGACATCTGCGCGCTCTTCGCATCGTCGGCGAATATCGCCAAGAGAGTCGCGAGCGACAACCCGCAGACCACCGCAAGAAACAGCCCCACGGCCAGGAGCACGTACGACTGGAGACCGAGCGTAAGCCCGAGTTCACTCAGCGCGGACGCGTCGGCCGCTCCCGCCGGCGCGCTCATCTCCGAGCCCAGGGAACCGGTCCAGTAGACCATCGCCAGCATGAAGATACCGGAGACGACGAGCGCCACCAGCGCGGCACCGACCATCTTCCCGATGACGATGCTCGTGCGGTTGATGGGCACGGTCAAGAGCGTCTCAAGCGTCTTGTTCTCCTTCTCCTGCCCGATTGACGCGGCAATCATCTGGCTCGAATAGATGAGGACCATCAGGAGAACGATGGGAATCATGAACGTCTGCGACATCACCAGCCCGCCCAGCACGTCCGCATTGCCCTTGACCACCCTGTCCCTGACCACGACATACTCGGTCGTCTGAAGCGGACTCTGCAGATTCTCCGGGCTGGCTCCCGGGTAGGCGCGTTCCAGGTAGGCCTGCGCGAGCCGCTGGTTCGCCTGGTCGAGCACGGTCTTGAGCTTGATGCTCCTCTCCACCTGGGTAATCGAGAAACCACTGAAGATGTTGTAGATCTGCACCTGAGCTGTCTGGAGCGACTGGATCCGGCCCTCAAGACTCTCCGGGATGACCACGAGCCAGCTTACCCCCGCGTCCCGTGCGAGCGACAGCAACTCGTCGATGCTTCCCCTGGCCGGTATGACCGTTGTCCGGTCGCTCTCAAGCGCGTCCTGCACATTCTGCGACATCGGGGTCCGGTCGTTGTCGGCAACCATGACTGCCTGGGGACGTGACGACCTCGCCCGCTCGCCCCGGATTGCCCGGCCGATGAAGATGAAGACCACCATTATCGCCACAAACGGCATGAGCATCTGCGGAGTCAGAAGCTCCCGCGCCTCCTTGACGATGATGTTGATGACTACGCGCATGGCGAGTTGCCAGTTCCCAGTTCCCAGTTCCCAGTCATCGCCCGACCTCACTGGTCACTGGTACCTGGACACTGGTCATTGTGCCCCTACCTTCAGGAACACCTCTTCCAGATTTCTGCAGCCGTGCTTCTGCTTCAACTCCTCGGGTGCGCCGGTCTCGATGACCTCGCCCTGTCGGATGAGCGCGACGCGGTCAGAGAGAAACTCGACCTCAAGCATGTTGTGGGACGAGAGCAGCACGGTCGTGCCTTCCCGCGCATACTCCCGCACCCGGTTCCGGATTCCCATCGAGTTCGACACGTCCAGGCCCGAGGTCGGCTCATCCAGAATCGCGAGCTTCGGCTTTGTCATCAGGGCTCGGGCCAGCAGCAGCTTCCGAGCCATACCCTTCGAATAGGTCTTCACCCGGTGCCGGATGCGCTCGCCCAGGTCTGCAAGCTCTATCCCCTGCTCAACCATCGCGTCACGGTCGCGATTGTCCTGAGTGTAGAATGTCGCCATGAACCGCAGATAGTCGAGCCCGGACAGGTTCTTGTATGCGCCGGCATCCTCCGGCAGATAGCTTATCAGGCGCCGCGCGTCACCCGGCTTCTCCGCAACGTCGACGCCGAAAACGCTCACGCTTCCGGATGTCGGCCGGAGCAGGGTCGAGACGATGCGCAGCGTCGTGGTCTTGCCCGACCCGTTCGGTCCGATAAGGCCGAACACCTCGCCCGGCCTGATGTCGAACGATATGCCGGCCAGCGCCCGAAGCCCACCGAAGTTGCGGGCAAGGTCGCGCACCGAACAGGCGAATTCCATCGCCTGCAATTATATGGCGATTTCCGGAACGTCAAAGGTCTGCGTGAGGCAAAGACTCTTTGGACTGCGGGAGCGCAGCTCCCGCCTTTCCGCGTTGGAAACTAGGGAAAGTGGGGCTGTTGAGGAAGCCGCCTCTTGTCATTCTGAGCCCTTCGCTCCCCTCTGTCATTCTGAGGTCCTACCGAAGAATCTTCGGTCGCTCAAGGGTAAACTCCGCGAAGAAGCTCCGCGATGTTGATTCTACGAGAGTTAGAAGACCCTTCACTTCGTTCAAGGTGACACGAATGGGGTTTCTCAACAGCCCCACAGCCACCTATTACTGAACTATGTCAAGGCACGGCACAGCAGCATCTCAGATTGCAGATTGTAGATTGGAGATTGGCCGAAGGGCCGGCACCGGATGGTGAGCTTGGTCGAGACGACGATGACGGCCGACGGCTTGCGCTTGAGCTTGTGCTCTCCCCCGCTTGCGGCTTGTGGCTCAGGGCTTGCCGCTGCGGTCCTGCCGGCCCTTGCGGAAGTACTCTTCCCACTCCGCGATTTCGGCTCGGGACATCGGCGCGTCTGGCTGGACCGGCCGATTGGGACCGAGTTTGGGAATCGTGGGCCCGAGCTTGGCCGCGAACTCGGCGGAAGAAGTGGTCTTTGCCTTGTAGTCGCGGGCAAAAATGATGATGGAGTTATCGGAGGTGACGACGGTCCATGACTTCGGGCTCTTTTCCAGTGCGAGCATGTTCTTTATCTTGGCGTCCGCGGTCTGCGGCGCACGGGAGAAGACGACTTCGACTCCGCCCGGCGGTCGCGTCTGCTGCACACCTGCGCCGCGGCCGTCGAAGACGACCGTAACCCGCACGTTCCACTGCGAGCGATAGACCGCGAGCTTCGCAACCAGCCCGTCGCGGGCCCGCTCGAGGTCAGTTGCGACCAGCCGGGCGAGTTCCGGCATTGCGTGAATCAGGTTGTAGCCGTCAATGACAATCCGCGGCTGTGCCACACTGGAGTTAAGCAGCGGAACAGGCCGTTGTCAACGCCCTCGGTTTGACATCGCTCAGTTTGGCGCTTGCAGGGGCGGCCAAGGGGTGTATACTTGACGCCACACAGGAACGTCTATTCCTGATGAGTCTGACATGCATCTCACCAGCACCGACAGCGCGACCGACTGGCTCGGTCGCTAGCGGCCATGCCCGACGAGCAAACGCCGAAGAAGGGGTTTGCCGAGTACTTCGGCATCTCCTACAGTGCGATGCGCCTGAGCAGCCTGGGGCTGACCCTGGTCTTCTCAACGTTTATCGGGTTCGGCCTCGGCTGGTTCCTAGACAAGCTGCTCAAGACGAGTCCTGCTCTGACAATCCTGATGCTGCTGTTCGGAATCGCTGCCGGGTTTGTGAATGTCTGGCGCGCCGTCCGGATCGAACGGGAACCGGATGAGGACGACTGGCAGGACGATGGGCGCGAGCCCGACAACGAGCACCACGATGGAGGCGACGGATGTTCGTAACGGGGCTGATTCTCGGCCTGGTTGCGGTCGGGGTGAACTTCGGCCTGCTCTACTTCGGCGTCCGCTGGATGGTGCGCCGGCAGTCGCGGGCGGCCCGCCTGCTGACCGCGCTTTCCTATGCCGTCCGCTACCTCGTGTTCGGAGGATTGATATACTTGTTTCTGAGATTCCGCCTCGGCAGCGTGCCGGGACTGCTGGCCGGCGTCACCGTGGGCATTGCCGCGTTTCTTATCTGGCAGGGAGTGTATGCCGCACATCGGCGAGGCGATAGAGTACAGCCTTAAAATACCGACCCCGCTGCTGATGAGCTGGGTGACGGTCCTGGTGCTGTTCGTGCTGTCGTGGCTGGCGGTCCGCCGGCTGCGCGAGTCGCCCGGACGACTCCAGTCCGCATTCGAGACGGCCTTTCAGTTCGTATTCGACCTGGTGGATTCATCGATCGGCCCAGAAGGCAAATCCTACTACCCGCTCTTCCTCGGCATCTTCTTCTACATCCTGGTCGGCAACCTGCTCGGGCTGGTCCCCGGCCTGATGTCGCCGACCGCCAACCTCAACACGACCATCGCCCTGGCGCTGGTCATTTTCTTCAGCACCCATTTTCTCGGCATCAAGAAGCAGGGTTTCTTCCACTACCTCGCCCACTTCGGCGCCGGCGTGCCGGTCTGGCTCAAGCCGCTGATGTTCGTCATCGAGTTCATCAGTGAGCTGGCCAGGCCGCTGTCGCTCTCATTCCGTCTCTTCGGCAACATCATGGCCAAGGAGGTCCTGCTGGGTATCCTTGCCTTCCTCGTCGTTTTCATGTATTCTGCCGGCGGCGTGGTGGATACGGCGATGACGGTCGTGCCCCTGCTGCTGCGGCCACTGATAATCCTGCTCGGGCTTTTGGTCGGTTTCATACAGGCATTTATCTTCACCCTGCTCTCTATCGTCTACGTCGGGGGCGCGGTGAGAACTCACAGTGAAAGGAGCCGTTAGGTATGAGAAGAGTCCTGCTTGTGTCCGTGGTCGGGCTGGTTGCGAGCTGTCTGGCCCAGACGGCGGACAACGCCGGCGCGTTCTTCATCTGGACCGACTCGGTGTCAATCATGGCGCTGGCCATCGCGGTCGTTGCCTGTGCCCTTGCCCAGGGCAATGCCATCAACAAGGCGGTCGAGGGTATTGCCCGCCAGCCCGAGGCCGCGGGTAAGATCCAGCCGCTCTTGCTGGTCGGGCTCGGGTTCATCGAGTCGCTGGCCATCTACGTCCTGGTGGTCGCGCTGATCCTCATCTTCGCGAACCCGGCGGCATCGCACTTCCTGCGCTAGAGAGGATCGGACGCGAATGCAGTACGGATGGGCGAAATAGAGGGGTGACGCGGACTTGATAAGTATCAACCCCGCGCTGCTGCTTGTCCAGGCCGCGACGTTCCTCTTCGCGATCCTGATACTCTGGCGCTTCCTCTGGAAGCCGCTCGCCCGGTTCATGGAGAGGCGGACCCACGGCATCGAGCAGGACCTCGCCAACGCGAAGAAGAGCAGGCAACAGGCCGAGGAACTCGAAGCCCAGTTCAAGGCCCGCCTGGCTCAGATTGACGAGGAAACCCGGGGCATCCTGCGCCGCGCCGCCGACGAGAGCAAGCAACTGCGGGAAAAGATGCTCGCCGACGCGCAGGAAGAAGCCCGGCGGCTGATTCAGAACGCCGGCCGGCAGATCGAGACCGACAAGCGCCACGCCATACGCGAACTCCGCGCCGAAACGGTCCGCCTCGCCATGCTGATTGCCGAACGCGCCCTGAAGCAGTCGGTCGACCAGCAGGTTCAGGAACGGCTGGTCCGGGAATTCGTCGCGGGGCTTGGCGACGACTCGCCCGGCGTCAAGCCGCCGGACGCGCCTGAAAGCTGACGCACCCCGATTGTCGACCCATGACTGAGCACACGACCGACACGCTGGAATCGACCGAGCGCGACCTGGAGCGCCTGAGCGAGATCGTCGAGGCCGAGCCCCAGGTTGCGCTCTTCCTCGACCATCCGTTAATCGCGCTGGATGAGAAGGAACGCGTCCTCGAAGGGGCCATCGAAAACGACCTGACCCGCCGCCTGCTGCGTGCGCTCATCGCCCTGCGCAAGTCCCGCCGGATGCGCGATGTCTACGACACGTTTGCCGACATCGTGCGCCGCGAACTGGAAATGGCCGAGGTCGAGGTGCGGGTGCCACGGCCGCTCGCGCCCGAATTGCGGGCGCTGCTGCACCAGGCGCTCGCAGCCTGGCTCAAACGCAAAATCCACCTCGCCGTGGTCGTCGACGAATCGCTCATCGGTGGCGTGCGCGTCCAGGTTGACGGCAAGGTCATCGACAACACCCTGAAGTCCCGGCTCGATACCATCAAGGAGCTGCTGCTCAAGGCATGATTACCGACGAGATCCTCCACCTCATTCGTGAGCAGCTTGACGGCTACAAGGCGACGCTCAAGGTCGACGAGGTCGGCTACGTGCTCCAGATCGGCGACGGCATCGCCCGTGTCTCCGGGCTCGAACTGGCGATGGTCGGAGAGCTGCTCCAATTCCCCGGCAACGTCTTCGGTATCGCCCTGAACCTCGACCGTGACTCGGTCGGCGTCGCCGTGCTCGGCGACTACAGCCGCATCCGCGAGAAGGACGAGGTCAAGCGCACCGGCCGGGTGTTTGAGGTGCCGGCCGGCGTTGGACTGCTCGGCCGGGTAGTCGACCCGCTGGGACGGCCGCTCGACGACTGCGGCGCGGTCCGGGCCGACAAGGACCGGCCGATTGAAGCCGCGGCCCCGGGCGTGATTGAGCGCCAGCCGGTCACCGTGCCGCTCCACACCGGCATCAAGGCAGTGGACGCGATGATCCCCATCGGCCGCGGCCAGCGCGAGCTCATCATTGGTGACCGCCAGACCGGCAAGACCGCAATCGCAATCGACACCATCATCGCCCAGCGCTCGGGCGACGTCGCGTGCATCTACGTCGCCATCGGCCAGAAGCAGTCCGGCGTCGCCCGCACGGTCGAGAAGCTCGCCACCTTCGGTGCGCTCGAGCATACCATCGTCGTCCTGGCCACCGCCAATGACTCGGCGCCGCTTCAGTACATCGCCCCGTACGCGGGCTGTGCCATGGCCGAGGAGCTGGCCGCGCAGGGACGCGACGTACTCATCGTCTACGACGACCTGTCCAAACACGCCGTCGCCTACCGGCAGCTCTCGCTCCTGCTGCGCCGGCCGCCCGGCCGCGAGGCCTACCCCGGCGACGTCTTCTTTCTCCACTCGCGCCTGCTCGAGCGCGCGGCCAGGTTCTCCAAGGAACGCGGCGGCGGCTCGATTACCGCGCTGCCGATAATCGAGACCCAGGCCGGCGACATCTCCGCCTACATCCCGACCAACGTCATCTCGATTACCGACGGACAGATCTACCTCGAATCCGGGCTCTTCTACGCCGGGGTCCGGCCCGCCATCAACGTCGGGCTTTCGGTCTCGCGCGTCGGCGGCGCGGCCCAGCTCCGCTCGATGCGCAAAGTGGCCGGCCGCCTGCGCATCGACCTCGCCCAGTACCGCGAGCTTTCCGCCTTCGCCCAGTTCGGGGCCGACCTCGACGAAGGTTCGCGCCGCCAGTTGCAGCGGGGCGAGAAGCTGGTCGAGGCCCTGAAGCAGGACGAATCCCGGCCGCTGTCGCCCGACAAGGAAATCCTCATCGTCTACGCCGGCGTCAACGGCCATCTCGACGACGTCCCGAACGAACGGATTCCGGCTTTTGAGCGCTCGCTCCTCGACTTCTACGACCGGGACTTCGCGCAGCTCGCGGCGCGGCTCTGTGACCCACAGACCGGCGACCAGGCGCTGCCCGAACTGGAGAAGGTAATCACGGGTTTCAAACGCTCCTACCCGCCTGATGCTTGGCACTAGGGAACTCCGCCGCCGCATCCGCACCATCGAGAACGTCGGCCGGGTGGTCGACGCTATGGAGAAGATCTCCGCGGCCCGCCTCTCCCGGGAAAAGACCCGCGTGCTCGGCAGCCGGCCCTACATCGAGGCGGTGGAGCGGGCGGTGCGCAACCTGGCGACGACCGACCGGCCGCCCAACCCCCTGCTCCGCCACAACGCAAGCCGCGACTGCCTGCTCATCATCGTCGCTTCGGACAAAGGGCTGTGCGGCTCGTACAACTCGAACATCATCCGCGCGGCCGACAAATTCGCCGCCGAGTACCAGCACCGCCGGCTCCACCTCATCACCTGCGGCCGCAAGCTCCGCAAGTTCTACCCCCGCATCCGCGGCGGGATCCTGCGCGAGTCCATACCGGTGCCCGGGCCGCCCTATGACGAACTCGCGGACGAGCTTGCCGGGATGATAATGCAACACTACCTGATGGAGCAGACCGGGTACGTCTACCTGCTCTATACCGGCTTCCGGTCGCTCGGGGCCAACCGGCCCGTGCTCAAGCGCATCCTGCCGGTCGAGCCGGTTGCCCGTCCGCGGCCGGTAAACTACGTTTACTTCTACGAGCCGACGGTCTCCGCCGTGCTCGAACTGCTTCTGCCGCAGTACGTGCGGCTCACGGTCTGGGCCGCGTTTGCCGAGGCCGCGGCGAGCGAGCACGCTGCGCGGATGGTGATGATGCAGCAGGCTTCGCTCAATGCCCGCGAGATGGTCGGCGACCTGGTGCTGGCGTCAAACAAGCTGCGCCAGGCCAACATCACGCGCGAACTGTCGGACATCGTCGGCACGGCCGAGGCGCTGACCGGCCGCAGCCGGAGAGGAGCGGCCTGATGGCTGTCGGCAGAATCGCACAGGTTACCGGTCCGGTTGTTGACGTTGAGTTCGAACCCGGCAGCATCCCGCCCCTGTACGCCGCGCTCCGGGTTCGCGGCACGGTGCTCGAAGTGATGGCTCACATCGGCGAAGGCAGCGTCCGCGCCATCGCGCTCGGCCCGACCGAGGGGCTGAGTCGCGGCATCGAGGTTGAAAACACCGGCGACAGCGTCACCGTGCCGGTCGGCCGCGAAACGCTGGGCCGGATGATGAACGTCCTCGGCGAGCCCATCGATAACAAAGGCCCCATCGAAACCCGGCTCCGTTATCCGCTCCACCGCCCGCCGCCCCCGCTGGTTGAGCAGGACGTCGAGCTCAAGATCTTCGAGACCGGCATCAAGG
>DDXO01000054.1 GCA_002347155.1 Caldifarciminota bacterium UBA2258 | reverse complement strand
CACAATATGGAAATGGCGATTCCTCTAACCAATTGAATCTGTTTGACTTATAACCGGACAGTAGTGGCGCCGCACCCGTTTCTCATGCCCGAACCGACGCGGTTCATGATGCTCTATCGCAGGCACGTGCCAGTACCAAGTAGAGATGAAGGGGTCGAGTGATCCAGTGGTCGAGTGGCCGAAGCCGTCAGCCATCCTCGTCCGTTCCGTCAATCTTCAATGCCTGCAGGTGATCGGAAGCCGCCAGCCGTGAGCTGTCAGCCGGCCGTGCAGAATCGGGTGACTGTGGGGCTGTTGAAGAAGTCGCCTCTTATCATTCTGAGCCCTTCGCTCCCTTCTGTCATTCTGAGGTCCTACCGAAGAATCTTCGGTCGCTCAAGGGTAAACTCCGCGAAGAATCTTCGCGATGATGATTCTACGAGAGTTAGAAGACCCTTCACTTCGTTCAGGGTAACATGAATGGGGTTTCTCAACAGCCCCACTGTCCCTGATTTCCCATGACATAATCGCCCTGCGGCCACACCGGCATATGCAGAACTTGACGGGGACAGTTCTTTACGTTTGAATCCTCCCAAAGAAAAGGAGGCCTATGTTCGGCACAAAGTCCTTATTGGTAGTCTGCTGCCTGATGCTCTGCGCGACCGCAGCCGCCCAGATCACAATCGAGATGGGCGACTTGCCGCATACCGTCGGCGACACGTTCATCATCAAGAACGCCCGTTCCGGGGCAATTGTGAACGTCGGGAACACCGGTGGGCCGCAGACGTGGACTTTCGACACGTCTAGCTACGTCGGCGACCTGCGGGTGTCGTCGATCGTCGACAAGGGCTCGACGCCGTTCGGCAAGTGGTTCCCGGATGCGGACTTCGTCGCCGTGGAGCCGATGGGGCCGTTCGTGATGTACATCTACGACAAGCTGACGGCCGGCGAGCTGCTTGGGCTCGGCTACGGGCTGGACGGCGGCAGCCTGATCAGGGTGGGCTTGGCCGATCCGTCGGCAATCGTGCTGGACCTGCCGGCTACGTTCGGGACCGAGTGGACCTCGTCGTTCGTTAACAAGGACACGCTCGGCGGCCCCATTGACAGCCAGGAGTGGAGCTGCCGCGTGGACGCGTGGGGCACGGCTGTGACGCCGAGCGGCGAGTGGCCGTGCCTGCGGCTGAGCACGGTCGAACTGTACATCGACTACACCTACGCGGGCGGCGTGCCGGTGGCGGTCGAGAGCGCCTGGACCCGGATCTACCAGTGGTTCTCGTTGGGCGTCGGCGCCGTGGCGCGGACGCAGAGCCAGAACGGCGACACGAGCGCCAACTTCACCGACGCCGCGCACCTCAGAGTCTTGGTGCAGACGACCGCGGGCGGTGTACAGGAGACTCCTGCGCTGTCCGGGATGTCGCGGCTTGACATCCGGCCCAATCCGTGCCTCGGACGGGCAATGCTTGACTTCGCGTCTACGGCAGCCGGGCCGGTCAGCGTCAGGCTCTTTGACGCCGCGGGCCGCGTCGTGCTGGAACGGAGATACGGCTCGATTACGGGGTCGGGCGTGCCGCTTGACCTGGGGAACCTGTCACCCGGGGTCTACCTCTGCCGGGTTACCTCGGGTCGCGAGACAGCGATGCGCAGGCTGGTTAGGATGTAGGCTCAGCCGAGCCACTGGAAGCGGGCAAGAGACAGCCGGCCGTCCCGGCTGAGTGCGACACCTTCCTGTTCGTGAAGGCGGCGCTGGAGCGCGCCGCCTTCTCCGGACAGGGGAATTCCGGGGGAAGAGTGGGACACTTCCCTTATTTCGAGCCTCAGTCATCAGCGGTAGAGACTCAGTTTCCACTCGTCAAGGATAGGTCACATTCGGTTGTAGTCAAGCTGAGAGGCGCAGCAGGACTTTCCCCGTTTCTACGGGAACTTGGAGAAACTGAGTTGCCGGTCGTCGGGCGGTGGTATAGAAAGACATAGCGGTCCTTTGCCTAGACGCCTCAGAATGTATGATATCCCATCGGCAATCGCATAGTACCGAAATGAGGCGATGCCGTAAAATCGTCTTGCCGCCTGCAGTACGCGCCGCGTCAACACCGCCAGCCGCAACCGGTCCCCGAGATGCACCGCCGCAAAGTAACTCGCCGCCAGTACCAGTGCCGTCAAGTTGCACAGCCGCCGATACGTCAACACCCGGATGTCCTCCAGATTGTAACTCTGCTTTGTGAACCGTATCGCTTCTTCGATCCGCCAGCGCGTCAGGTAACCCTCCACCACCGACCACAGCACTCGCCGGTTCCGCCGCAGCGGCAGATTTGTCAACAGCATCAGCGGTACTTCGCCGAAGCCGCGGACTACCACCAGATACAACTCCTCCGTCCGCCCAGGCAGTCGCACCCGCCGAAAGCCATACGCCAGCCTATACGTCTTCTCCTCGCCCGCAGTCTCTTTGACAACCACTTCTTGGTAACATGACGGACACCCACGGGCAATGTCTTCCGCCAGTCGGCACCGACCCCGAAAGTGCAGATTGCGGTCCCCCCTCAGTCGGATGATGAACCGCATATTCCGCTCTAGCAATGGGTTATAGACGTTCTTCCGATCCATGCCCCGGTCGGCAACCCAGATACCGCGCGTCCCGCAATGCTCGGTCACCGTGTCCACCGCTTTGAGCAACTCGTCGTTCTCGCTCTGATGCTCAGGCGCTGCGGCGGAGTAGAGTGACTGGTAAAGCGGGATGATATCGTTACCGCCAGACTGACAGGCGATCACATTACACAGCCAGTACCCGTCCACCAGTTCCTTCTCGCTTCCGTCCCGCACCCGGGCCAGATACTCCATCTTCTTGGCGTAAGCCTTACGGATGTCGCTGGTGTCCAGAATCAGCAACGCATCTTTCTGTACCCGGCGACTGCCCAGACACGCAACCTGGTCCAGCAGCTTACCCGCCAACCCGTCGCTGTTCAGATTGGTCGAAAGCCGGTCCTCGACCTTCTTGAGTGAGATCGGTTCCTCCAAGGCGCGCCCGATTTGGCTCAGCTTCACGTCCTTGCTGACCAGAATACCGTAGAGCATCTGCTCGACGAAGCGCCCCAGCGGCTTGGAAAAGCGGGGAGAAAGTTTCCCCGAAAAGTCGTGAAGCTGGACTCGCAATTTGCTACCGATTTGGCTAACATACATGCGTGGCCTCCTGTGGTTTCGGTATCATTCTTGGCACACAGAACGATACCACAGCGCAGGCCACTTTTCCACTTCTCAAGTCAGCTATCCCCTTGCCGCAGCGTCAACTAGCCGTTTCTCGGCCTGATTTCCGGGGAAAGTCCTGGAGAGGCGCAGCAGTTGTCCGTTTCGGCGGGCGGTGGAAAGGTCTGGCCCTCCCAGGATACCTCCCCTCCCAGATTCCCTCCCGGATTCCCGGGGAGATGCCATCCCAGATTCCCTCCCAGATTCCGGGGGAGATGCTCACCCAGGTCCCCTCCCAGATTCCGGGAGGGATGCACACCCAGGTCCCCTCCCAGATTCCGGGAGGGATGCCCCCGGAGATGCAGGGAGAGACTCACGGGCAGACTCCACCCCAACGACCCCTGGACGTGAAAAGCGTGACTTACGCGATCTCGATTTGACCAAAATCGCCGAAAACCCGCAACTACTATATGACGGCAATAGACAGAGCCGTGCAAAGGAGAAGAGTATGAACCAGATCGAGTTGAACCAGCAGTCCCGCGACCTGCTGGAGTGGGTGCGGCACAAGTCCAAGGTGCTGTCACTCTACGATATGCCTGCCGACCTGGCCGAAGCCGCGGTATGGGAGATCGGCCGGACGCTGTTGGGGCGCATGCAGCTTCCGTTGTTCGTCTGTCAGTTCAATCGGACGCAGGGGCGAAGGGCGGAAAAGTACTATGCAAACAGCGCGAGGCAACCATCAGACATAACTACCATATTACTGCCGGCTTAGGCCCGGTCGCAAGTGCGGGAATCCGCATATAGGGGTCGCCTCCCAGGCTGCATTTCGGGGAGCAATGCAGCATCAATTCCAGCGAGCAATGACCGGTGCGTCGAAACCTGCAATGAACGGAGCAATGAAGGGTTCAATGCGGGGAGCAATGCGCGGAGCAGTTTCGCAAGCGATGCGCG